>JAGCRL010000176.1 GCA_017964705.1 Alphaproteobacteria bacterium | reverse complement strand
GCTCAAAGGGCTGAACAATATCATCCCGGTTCATTTTACCGACGGCGCATATTATAATTTCCCGGAAAGTCAAAAGATTGCTGACGGGATTTATTATATCAAAGCCAAAGGACACACCAAAGGCAACAGTATCATTATTGCCGAAGATGACGGCTTGTTTTATATGATGCACGGCGATGTAACTTATACTGATGAAGCACTTTATGCCAATAAACTCTCGGTAGTTTTTGAAGATTTGCATGCCGCTCGTGAGACTTTGGACCGTGTGCGTGAATTTGTGAGCAAGCACCCGACGGTTTATATGGGGACGCATACGCCTTTGGGATACGAGAATTTAGAAGCCAAACGCGTGGTAGACTTGAACAATCCGCCGGAAACTTTGCCGGTTGGCGAGATTACTTTCAAAACCAAGAGCGGCAAATATGTTTGTTCGGTTTGCGGCTATGTTTATGACCCTGCGGAACATGACGGTATTGCTTTTGAGGATTTACAGGAAGATTGGCGTTGCCCACGTTGCAGACAGCCGAAAACAAAATTTAACGCCGCTTAATGGGTAAATCTGATTTATTAATAAAGCCGAGTTTAACCGCTCGGCTTTTAATCTCGTTCTAATCGGCTAAAGAGAGGGTAACAGAGTTCACGCCAACTATGAAAGCAGATTATTTTTCTAAAGCACCGATGCCGCGCAAAATGCCAATCATACCCTCGGCAGCAATATCGTTGATAACTTTGCCTTCATCATTGAAATAGTAAAAGTTCATAACCGAAGTAGAGAAATGCTTACCAGTGGCAGGAATTCCCATAAACTCGCCTTCGTGAGTGCCGCTTAATGTCCAACGGACGGCGACAACATTACCCTCGGCAACCATTTCTTCTAATTTCCATTGCACATCAGGGAAACTTTGACGCATCCAATGAACAACTGAAAGATAACCTTCGCCGCCGTAAAGAGGTGTCGGCGATGCAGGCGTATAGAACGGAGCATCATTGGCAACAAGTTCTTTGGCAATATTTGAATCTGCCGTGTTAATCATTGTTTCAAAGCGTTTCATTGCCGCTTTGTGAGCCTCAAGAGTGTTATCTGGCTGTTTGGAACAAGCCACAAACATCAACAAAGCACAGCATAAACTAATCAAATGTTTCATATTATTTCTCCCGATGTTTTTTGCATAATATGAAACAAACTGTGTCAAGTCAAGGAGTGATTTTACTTAATACATCTTCTGATGGCACCGTTGGCTTCTCTTAAACGACCTGCGGCGTAGATAAGTTTTTCATATTGTTTGGCTTTTTTGATTTTCTCTTTCTGGCGGAAGATATAGAACAATTTATTTTCCAACACTTCACATTCTTCAGCAAGACCTTGTAAAATGTCGTTTGTGGATTCAGCATCATCTTCCTGCAAGATTTCATAACTGGCGATTTTGCCGCAATGTCTGCCTAAATAGGCATCCATTTCTTCTCGGTTTTCAAAGAATTTGTAGCCCTTGCGATTATCCAATGTTTCAATCAATACCTTCATATTAAATCCTTACATTCTATAAAGATATTTATAATAGAT
>JAGCRL010000175.1 GCA_017964705.1 Alphaproteobacteria bacterium | reverse complement strand
TTCAAGTTCTTCAATTTTCGCAGGCTTAACCTCTATATCAGGTTCAATACCTTTTGCTTGGATAGAACGACCGGAAGGTGTATAATACCTGGCTGTTGTAATACGCATTGCTCCATAATCTCTAAGAGGAATAACTGTTTGAACAGATCCCTTACCAAAAGATTTTTCACCTAAAATAATAGCGCGATGATGGTCTTGCAAAGCACCTGCCAAAATTTCTGAAGCGGAAGCAGAACCTTCATTAATCATAACAACAATAGGCAAATCTTTAGCAATATCTCCTTCATTCGCCATAAACTTAACTGTATCTGCTTCATTACGAGATCTGGTAGAAACAATTTCACCCTGTTCTAAAAACAGGTCAGAAACAGCAACAGCTTGATCTAACAAACCGCCAGGATTGTTTCTTACGTCTATAACAATTCCTAAAAACCCGTTTTTAAGCTGTTTTTTTGCTTTGTTAATGGCTTCAGTAATTGATTTATCAATATCTTCTGTAAAAGAAGAAATACGAACATAACAAACCGCATCTTCTTTTATTTCACTTTTTACAGATTGTATTTTAATTTCTTTGCGAACAACCGTTAATTCAATAGGTTTAGAGTTAACACGACGAATAGATAACTTTACCTTTGTTCCGATTTTTCCTCTTAATTTACTAACCGCTTCATTTAAAGATAAACCAACAACAGTCTCATCGTCAATATTTGTAATATAATCACCTGCTTTTATGCCGGCTTTTGCAGCAGGAGTATCATCAATAGGAGAAACAACTTTTACTAATCCGTTTTCCATTGTTATTTCGATTCCCAGTCCACCGAATTTACCTTTCGTTTGCTCTGTCATATAATTAAAACTTTCTGCATCCAAGTAACCGGAATGCGGATCTAAAGAAGAAAGCATACCATTAATAGCCGATTCTATAAGCTTTTTATCCGTAACTTCTTCTACATAAGAAATTTTAGTGCGCTCTAAAACTTCTCCAAAAAGATTTAATAACTCATAAGTATTGGCATCTTCGTCGACTTTTTTTGCTGCATGAGCACTAGAAATGCTGAAGAATAATCCAGCAAATAAAGAAATAAACAATAATCTACTTTTCATTTTTCTTCCTATCAATTAAAATTATCCGGCAATCCATGGTGTTGGATTTATAGGGTGTCTATCTTTTCTTATTTCAACATAAAGCTTGGCACTGCTGTTATCTGGCATTGTTCCCACAGGTTCTCCTGCAAGAATCTTTTGCCCGACATCACAATCAATACGGCCTAATCCGGCAAGTAAAGATAGATATCCATCTCCATGTTCTACTATAATAATATTACCATATCCTTTAAATGGACCAGAAAAAATAACAGTTCCATCAAAAAGTGATGTAACTTGAGCTCCTGCACGGGTTTTGTAGACAATACCTTTAGATGTAACACCTTTAGATATTAATTGTCCGTATTCTGTTATTTTGGGTCCGCTTACAGGACGATGTAAAGTCCCTTTTGCGTGAACAAATTTTGAACCGTTAACTTGTTTTTTTATAGACGCATGCATCTGTTTATCAACTGTATGAGCTGCAGGTGCTGTTGTGTTTGTCTGGTTTGCTTTTGCTAGTTCTTGTTGTCTCTTAAGAGCAGCCAGGCGCTCTGCTTCTTCACGTTTTTTACGAGCAATTTCTCTTTGTCGCTCTAATTCTTCCAACAAATCCCTTAGGTCTTTAGCTTTTGACGAAAGAGTATTTGCCTGCTTTTGAGTTTCTGCTCCTTTTGTTTCTATTTCTTTTCTTAAGTTTGTTTTTTTATTCATAAGACCGCGCATTTCTGTTTGTTGTTTTTCCAAAAGAACTTTTTGTGACTTAACATCTTTTAATACATTTTATATTTTTTTCTTTTGCTCATAAACACTCTCTAAATCCACTTTAAGCTTATCTGATTTCTTACTTAAAAAAGGAATAGTTTCTCTTAATAATATAGCACTACGAATAATATCAATAGGTGAATTAGGCTGCAAGATTACAGATTCGGAAGGGTTTAAAGACATATTTTGCAAAGCTGCTATAGTTTGTACTAAAGATGTGTTTTCCTTAACAAAATTAGCTTCTTTAATTTTTAAATCATTTTTGAGATTATCCAACTGACTTTCTAAATCAGAAAGCTTTTTTTCATTGGTTTGTATCTTTTGAGCAAGAGCAATAACTGTTTTATCAATTTTAGATAATTCCAAATTAAGTTGAATGGCTTGAGCCTGTAGTTGCTTGGATTCTAAAGCTTTTTGTTTAGCTTGTGCTTCTATTTTTTTTACATCGCTTTCAGATACGTTTTTAGCATAGCAAAAACAAATTGGAAAAACAAATAATTCCAAAACAAGAATGACTATGCTAAAAATCGTAATCTTTTTCATTTATCCTCTATTCTTTCACAATTAAAGAATTTCCGGTCATTTCTTCTGGTTTTTGAATATTCATCAAATCTAAAAGAGTTGGAGCAATATCAGCTAAACGCCCATCTTTTAGTTTTTTAATTTCGTTTTGAGCGTTAAACAAAACAGCTTGTACTTTGCCGACAGTATGTGCCGTATAAGGTTCTCCGGTTTTTTCATCAATCATTTTTTCAACATTACCGTGATCAGCTGTTACCAAAAGAACACCATTAACCTTCTTTATAGCTGCCATAACTTTTCCCAAACAGTCATCAACACAAGCCACAGCCTTTAATGCTGCCTCCATGATTCCGGTGTGACCAACCATATCGCCATTTGCAAAGTTACAAATAATAACATCAAATTTTTGATGTTCTATTGCCTCTGTTAAAGCTGCCGTTACTTCATAAACGCTCATTTCCGGTTTTAGATCATATGTAGCAACCTTAGGGCTGTTAATTAAGATTCTTTCTTCGCCTTTAAATTCTTTTTCTTCACCGCCATTAAAGAAAAAAGTAACATGTGCATATTTTTCTGTTTCTGCGATTCGAAGTTGAGTTAAACCATGATTTGCAACAACCTCACCAAAAATATTTTTTAATGATTCCGGCGCAAAAATTGTTTTCATAAAACGATTGTGGTCAACAGAATATTCAACCATACCAACTAGTTCAGAAAAGTTTATAATTTTCTTTCTTGTAAAGCCGTTGAAGTCTTTATCACCTAAAGCGTAAAGAATTTCTCTGGCTCTATCGGCTCTAAAATTAATCATTAAAACAGCATCACCGTCTTTAGCTCCATTGTAATCACCAACCACAACAGGAACAACGAATTCATCTGTAACACCATCAGCATAAGAGGCTAAAATAGCTTCATTTGCGGAAGAAAAACGTTTTCCATCTGCCAAAACAATATTATTATAAGCTTTTTCTACTCTATCCCAACGTTTATCTCTATCCATAGCATAAAAGCGTCCGGCAATTGTTGATATTTTAACACCGGCAAGATTTTTAGTATTCTCTTCAAATTCGGCCAAAAAACCTTTAGCAGATTGAGGAGGGGTATCTCTTCCATCTAAAAAGGCGTGAACA
>JAGCRL010000174.1 GCA_017964705.1 Alphaproteobacteria bacterium | reverse complement strand
GATGTTTGGTGTTTGGACTTTTAGCAGCGGTGTTGGTAGTGGTGGCAGACCAGCTTTCTAAAGCGGTGGTGTTTGGGTATCTCTCACAAACGCAGCCGGTTATTGCCGTTACGAGCTTTTTTAATTTGGTTACGGCTTGGAATACCGGTGTCAGCTTTTCAATGTTGGATAATCTGGGAAAATACAGTGTGCATATTTTATCCGGCTTTTCTATTTTGGTAGTTATCTTTTTGTGTTATCTGCTATATCGGGAAAAGAACCGGGTGATGCAGATGGCTATCGGTTTTGTTATCGGCGGAGCTATCGGCAATGTGATTGATCGTATTCGCATTGGAGCAGTGTTTGATTTTCTTGATGTACATATTGCGGAACACCATTGGCCAGCTTTTAATGTGGCGGATAGTTTTATTTGTATCGGAGCATTGTTGATTATTTTTGGCGGAACTGTTATATCTTGCCGCCAAGCATCGTCTAAACGTAAAAAAAGAGAGGGAAAATGAAGAAAATATATTTGCTGATTGCTTTTGTGTTAATGTTAGGAGCATGCGGTTGGACCAAAAAAGATTTGGGAATGGCAAAGTCTACTCCTGATGACGGCAATATGGCACGTAAGGAACGTTTGGTTGTGCCGCCGGATTTTGATGTGCGTCCGCAATAGTTGAAATGAAAAAAATTATCTATTTGTTGGCTTTGCTGTGGCCGTTTGTTGAACCTTGTGCCAAGTTGCTTGAGGTGGATTATTTTGTGCTCGAAAACGGACTTAAGGTGGCAGTGATTGAAAATCATAAGGCGCCGGTTTGTTTGCAAATGCTTTATTATAAAACAGGTTCAATTAATGATCCGAAAGGAAAAGGCGGAATTGCACACCTTTTGGAACATTTGATGTTTCGGGGAACAAAAAAAGTAAGCGGAGAAGAATTTAACCGGCTAACAGATGCAAATGGTGCGGAAAATAATGCTTATACAACCTATGATGAAACAGTATATCATGAGTTAAGCGATATTTCCAAATTGGAATTGATGATGGCTTTGGAAGCCGATAGAATGAACGGCTTGGTTGTTGATGAAGAAGATTTTCTGAAAGAAAGAGAAGTTGTGCTGCAAGAACGTTATCAACGCTTTGAAACGCAACCGACATCATTGTTTTATGAGATGATGAATAAAATGTTGTGGCAAGACCAGCCGAGAGCTAATCCGGTGAGTGGAAGTGCGGATGAAATTGTAGCACTGACAAAAAAGGATGCTGTTGAATTTTATCGAAAATGGTATCGGCCGGATAATGCACTGTTGGTTTTGAGCGGAGATTTGACCGGACAAGAGGCAAGAATTTTGGCGCAAAAACATTATGGTAAGATTAAAGCAGAAGGAAAATTGGCAAAAGCAAAGAAAACGGATAAGCCGCGGGAAATGGCAACGCTTGTAAAAATGAAGCTGAAAAATGTGGAACAACCGCGGTTTGTTTCTTATATCCGCTTGGAGCCGGGAAGCCTTTCTAAACAGGATGTGGCGGCATTGGGTGTTTTGATGGAATATCTGGCAGGAGATGATACATCTTATCTGTATGAAAAATTGGTCTATCAAGATAAGAAAACTTTGGGTGTGGATATGGGCTTAAGCTATGATGATAAATTGGGCGGTATGGTAGTGTTTTATACGACACCGGGGGATAAAAAATTGAGCCCGGAAGATATTTTGAAGCTGTATGAACAGGAAACGGCTAACGGAGTGCAAGCTTTGGACGCTCAAAAAGTGGAGAAAATTAAAAACCAGATGCTATCGGATACGGTTTATCTGTTGGAAAATCCGGAAAGTGCGGCACAATTTGTGGGAACAATGCTGATGAGCGATTACAGCGCAGATGAAATTATGCATTATGATGAGGTATTGCAGGCAATTACCCTTGAAAATGTGTTGGAAGCCTGGAATAAGGTGATGCAATCCGAAGTACGGTTGAGCGGTTATTTGGAGTGAAAACAATGAAGAAAACAAAGTGGTTGCTTTTGATATTAATCGCAGGGCTTGTTTTTGGAGCTTATCGATTGTTTGTTGCTCAAACTTTTAATGCAGAAAAAATTTTGGCTCAATCGATTTTGAAAGAACGGACGTTTTCCGGCAAGGCTGAGGAAATTTCTTTATTTGACGGAAAATCTAGGGCTTACTATATGGCAGAACATCATGTGCCGTTGGTTTCTATTTCTTTTGGGTTTAACCATGCCGGACGTGCTTATGAAACACCGGATGGTGTGGGGCTTATGGCAGAAAATGTGTTGTTGGATGGGGCTGGAGATTATTCTCGTCAGGAACTTAGAGATTTGATGAAAGAAAAAGGAATTAAATTGGCAGTTTCGGCCGGAAACGATACACTTAATTTTTCGCTTTCATATGTTAAGAAATTTGAAAAAGAAGCTTTAGAAGTCTTAAAAGCAGTGTTGTATCAGCCGAAACTTGATGAAAAAGATTTGGATTTGACAAGAAGACAGTTGGCAATTGCACGGCAAAAACAAAATGAAAATCCGCGCTATCATCTGGGACGGCTGGTGGATAAAGAATTTTACGGGGAACATCCTTATGGTAAAGAAAATATTCCGGAAGATGAAGCGTTGGCGCAAATTTCAGCAGAGACAATTCGGCAATATTTGGCAAAGGTGATGGGCAAAGATAATATCTATATCGGTGTTGCCGGGGATATAAGTAAAGAGTTGGCACAACAATTTTTGGAAGATGCGTTCGAAAAATTGGCGGATAAGGCGGAAATTTCTGATTTGCCGGAGTTTTCCCCTGATTATAGTGCAGATGTTGTGCAAACTGAAGTGCCATTTTCGGCGCAAAGCTTTGTGCTGACTTCGGCTAAAGGGGTTAAGCGATTGGATAAAGATTTTTATCCGCTTTATATTGCGGATTATGTATTAGGTGGCTCGGGATTTAATTCGCGACTATATAAAGCAGTGCGTGAAAAAGAAGGTTTAACCTATGGAATATACAGCTATTTTTCTAATTCTGATGCGGTTGACGGGTGGCATGTAAGTTTTTCGGCAACTGGAGATAAGGTTGATCAGGCACTTGAAATTGCACAAAACGAATATCTGCGCTTTTATGAGCAGGGAATTAGCAAAGAAGAGCTGGAACAGGCTAAAAAAAGTATGCTTTCTTCCTTTAATTTGCGCTTTTCCAGCTTGTTTAATATTGCAGATATGCTTAAGGAAATGCAACGCCAGAAATTGGGGATAGATTTTTTGCAGAAAAGGCAGAAGTATGTGGCGCAAGTTACACTTGAGCAGGTAAATGATGCTATTCGACGCCGGATGCCCAAAAGTTTGGATAAAAATGGTTTGGTTAGGGTGTTTAGGGCAGAAGCCGGGAAAAAATAATTTAAAAAAATTTGTTTTGAGTTACGAAATATTAACTTTCGCGGGTGTTTAATATTTCTATGTAAGATATTTGTTGATAAAGATTGGTTGATGGCATGAATACCCTTAATGATATTTGGGATAGATTTAAAAGATCCGGTTTTTTAATTGTTTTTGGAATTTTTTCTTTTTATTTTGTAATTAATGCGATTAAAGGTGATAGAGGTATCTTTCGCTATATGTATCTTAAGGGAAAAATTGAAGTGGCATCGCAACAAAGAGCCCGTTATGCTGCGCGTAAAAAGGATTTAGAGAAAAAAGTGGCAATGCTTTCGGAACAATCTCTTGATTTGGATTATTTGGAAGAAAGAGCCCGAATTGTCTTGAATATGGTTAAAGAAGGTGAATATGTTATCTTGGACGGGGATATTGATAACAAATAAAAAATCATTGTAATTTAAAATAAAGTGGCTATAAATTAGATGTGGACGGGTGTTTTGTGCCCGAAAAACGTTTTTATGAGGTTCTTTATTGAGATATAAACAACGTCTGAGACGATATAAACCAGTACATTATCAAGCTACGGAAAATAAGAGCTTTTTTTCCGAAAAGGAAATTATTATCCGTCATGGTACGCAAACTAAGGTGTTTAAGATTTCGCCTAAAGTGCAATGGTTGATGTTTGCGGTATTGCTGGTTATCGGTTTGTGGACCGGCTATTCATATCGTGTTTACAGTGCTTCTGACCAAATTATTTCTTATCAGGAAAAACAGCTTGATGAAACGCGCAGTGCGTATGTGGATTTGATGAGCGATTTTGTGGCGGTGCATAATAACCTTTCTTCAATGATGGATGGATTGAGCGCCGAAGATAATAAACATGCCGAAGATGTGCAAAATTATTTGAAAAAAGCTGAAGTGGTTGAAGAAAAAATTCGCCGTATCGCAGCAAGAGAAGATTGGATTGAAAAAGAAGAATTGGACGATAAAAGTGCCCTTAGAGAAGCGGTGCTGAAAAGAGATATGGCACTGGAAGAAAATAAACTTTTGGAAGAAAAAGTGGCTCAATTAGAGGCGGCAGTTAGCTCTTTGCAATCTTTCCAGATGGATATTCTTTCTAAGGTTGAAAATATTAATAACAGAGAAATTGATAAAGTTAAAAGCTCGCTTAATGCTATGAATAACGAGTTGAAAAAACGTGGTAAATATTTTAACCCGTTGGCAAACTCTAAAAAAAACAGTAAAGGTGGATTGTATGTGCCGGACCGTCTGAGCATGGAAATAAAACCGGAATTGGTAGCACAAGCGCGTAAAGCATATAGCGCTATTGAGGATAGTGCCTATTATAATGAGGCATTGAAGAAAATTCCGCTTGGGAAACCGGTGTGGTCGTATTGGTTGACTTCTCCTTTCGGAAAACGTGCTGACCCGATTAATTCTAAGGGTGCTGTACATAAAGGGGTTGATTTGGCAGCTAATAGAGGTAATCGGATTAAAACAATGGCAGAAGGGCGTGTGATAAAAGCCGGTGTGATGAGCGGTTACGGTAAAGTTGTGGAAATAGACCATGGTAACGGTTTTCATACGAAATATGCGCATATGAATGCTATTTATGTTAATCAGGGACAAAAGGTAATGCAGGGACAGGCGATCGGCGAAGTTGGCTCTACCGGTCGTTCAACAGGACCTCATTTGCATTATGAAGTTCTTTATGAAGGGGTTAATATGAACCCAATGGTGTTTATTGAAGCTAAATAAAAAAAATTAAATATTAAAGGGAGGTTATATGATGAGAAAATTTAAGAGAATGTTGCTGATTAAGATAGCAAGGCTTATTCGGGGTGAGAAAAATGTTGTGCCTTGTATTATCAGTGGGGGAACTAAAATCGTCGGCCAAATCCAAGACGGGGATATTATTCATATTGATGGAAAACTGGAAGGAGATATCAGCTGTAAGGAATTGGTGGTCGGCGCAGGCGGTATGGTTAAAGGAAATGTGCAGGCTAAAAGTTTGGAGCTTTATGGTGAACTTAACGGGACAATTAAAGTTGAAAATCTGTTTATTGCCAGCAGTGCTAAGTTTTTAGGTGATTCTGTATATAAAACAATTGCAATTGAACCGGGGGCAGTTTTGATTGGTAAATGTGCTAATTATCAAGATGATGCACAGAAAAAAGAAGAAGATTTGCATTTGGTTGCATAACTGACTTATGATTTTGCCGCTGAAGAGATAAGGAATTGCCGTTTATGAATCAAAATGAACTTACAAATGAGGTTCCGGAAGAGAACCAAGTGTTTGTTGCTGCTATGGATTTGGGAACAAATTCTAATCGGTTATTGATTGCCGACGAAACTGGAAAATCAGTTTATCGTGATGTGCGGCATGTGGCTTTGGGTGACGGTTTGGCCGAAAACGGGTATTTTTCTGATGTTTCAATGGAAAGGGCTATTTGTTCTTTTATGGATTTTGGTGAGATGCTGGCAGTTTACGGAGTCCAGAAATATCGGGCAATAGCTACGGCGGCTTGTCGAATGAGCAGTAATACGGAAGCTTTTAAGGCAGAGGTGAAAAAAGCCAGCGGAATTGATTTGGAAGTTATCAGTGAATTTGAAGAAGCGCGGCTGACGTTGCTTGGAGCACAATTAAATGCCCCAAAAGATAAAAAATATTTGTTTGTGTATGATTTGGGGGGAGGTTCTACGGAAATTACTTTAGCAACTAACTCTGAAACCCCAGAAATTATTGCAACTGTATCTGTTCCGTTGGGAGCGAGAAATGCAACTGAGATATTTAATTTAAGCGATTACCAAACAAAAGGCGCACAAGAGCTTGAAATAACAATTAAAAAATATGTTAAAGGTTTTTTGGAAAAAATAAAAGCTGTAGATTATGCCGGGCAAGCGGCATTGATTGCAACCTCGTCAACGCCACTCAGGTTGGCGGCATGGATTGCTAAACATCCGACGTACGATAAATTTGCGGCAGATGGGGTGGAAGTTTCAATAGACAGTTTGGATAAATTGATTGCGCGTGTGTTGCATATGAATAGAGAGAAAAGAGCAGAATCTCCTTATATCGGGCGAAATAGAGCCGGTATTTTTGTTGCGGCACTGATTATCTTTCGGGCTATTTATCAGGAATTAGGTTGTTCTTCGTTGATTGCTTCTTTGAAAGGAGCACAGGAAGCTATTGTGGCGGAGTTGGTTTCTGCTTAAATGATTGTTCTATGAGGAAAAAATGATTCAATCTTCTAAAAAAATTGAGTTGCATCGTAATTCTGGCATTGATGTTTTGCGAGGATTATGTATTTTTGGTGTTCTGTGGCATCATTCTTGTTTATATCTGGGAACAAATTTTTTGCCGATGTATATGAAACAATTGTCTTTTTTATTGGAAGTTCCTGCAATTTTCTTTGTTTCGGGTATGACTATGCGATTTATAAATCGGGATATGATTGTTAATGGGATTTTTAAACTTTCGCTGAGTTTTACATTGGCTTATTTGCTATTAATTGGTTTTGGATTCTTCGGTAATATAACTAATTTTTGGCAGCCTTTGTTTTTCCAAGCATTACCATTGCCGAAATTTTTTAGTGTTTTAGATGGTTCTTATTGGTT
>JAGCRL010000173.1 GCA_017964705.1 Alphaproteobacteria bacterium | reverse complement strand
TCAATATTAAGTTTTGGTTCCTCTAACTTTTCCTCCGGAATAATCTTTTCTGCCTCTTCTTCATCGTCAAACGCCATTGTCAAATTGGCTACCATTTGATATTCATCGCTTTCGCTCAAACGACGCTCTTTCAAAAACTTCTTAAGGGCAGAAACATTAGTCTTTTGACTATTCCCTTGGTTCATGGAACCGTTAATAATTATGTCCATCATAATATTATTTAAAAAATTTATTTTTAGAAATAAATTTATTAAAAAAAAAAATAATAATAAATTTATCGCCCTCAACCTAAAACTAAATATTCTAAATGTCAACCCCCTATTCTCAAAACAAAAAAGCGCCCATTTCTGAGCGCTTATAACAAACATCAAAATCAATGTTATTCTTCAGAAGAGTCTGCCTCTGCAACCCCTTCAAATTCCTGCACTTGTTCTTCGTTGATATCTACATCATCGTCATCATCAACTTCAAGCCATGTAACAGAAACAACATTTTCATTTTCTGCGGTTCTAAACAAGATAACACCTTGTGTTTTACGTCCGGCAATACGAATATCTTCCACCGGCATACGAATTAGCTTACCGCCGTCTGTAACCATCATAATTTGGTGATTATTCTTAATCGGGAACGAGCTGACAACTTCTTTATTACGCTCACTCATTTCCATGTTAGCCACACCTTGTCCGCCACGTGCGGTAATACGGTATTCATAAGCAGAAGTACGTTTACCGTAGCCGGTTACCGTAACGGTTAATATAAATTCTTCATTATCGCGCATTTCCTTAAACTGCTGATAAGAAATCTTTGGTTCCAAAGCATTAAAAGCTGCTTCTTCATCAATATTTTCATTAGCCGGCGTTTCCGTTTTCTTCATCGCGGTAGAAAGTCTCAAATATTCTTCACGTTCTTCTGTCGGCACTTTAATATGCTTCAAGACAGACATAGAAATAACCTCATCTCCTTCTGCTAATTTAATACCGCGCACACCGCTTGAGTTACGACCAACAAACACACGACAATCTGCCACGGCAAAGCGGTTACATTTACCGGATTTAGCCGCCAGCATAATATCATCACCATCATCACACATCGCCACATTAATAAGCTTATCGCCTTCATCAAGCTTCATTGCGATTTTACCGTTAGATTGAACATTCACAAAATCTGTCAATGCATTACGACGGATATTTCCTTGTGCTATTGCAAACATAACCGAAAGACCTTTACAATCTGCCTCATTTTCTGGCAATTTCATAATAGCGGTAATATTTTCACCATCGGTTAGCGGCAACAGGTTAACAAACGGCTTACCTTTTGAAGTTGGCGAACCGAGCGGCAACTTATAGACTTTCATCTTATAAACAATACCCTTCGAAGAGAAGAATAACACCGGCGTATGTGTACTGGCCACAAATACCTGTGTTACAAAATCCTCTTCTTTGGTGGTCATGCCTGATTTACCTTTACCGCCACGTTTTTGTGCCTTATAAGCATTTAGCGGCACGCGCTTAATATAACCTGCTTCGGTAACGGTAACCACCATTTCCTCACGTTGAATGAGTGATTCGATATCCGTATCAACTTCGATATCTTCAATCACTGTCCGCCGCGGTGTTGCATATTCCAAACGAATAGCCTGAAATTCATCTTTCATAATTCCCATCAATTTTTCACGACTTGAAAGGATAGACAGATATTCTTCAATTTCACGACCGATAGCCCGCAATTCATCATGGATTTTATCGCGTTCCAAACCGGTTAAACGTTGCAACTTCAAATCCAAAATAGCTTTTGCTTGTGTTTCGGATAAATAGTATGTTCCGTCAACCACGTCTCTGCCCGGTTCTGCAATCAGTTTAACCAACGGCTCCACATCTCCTGCCGGCCATGCTTTTGCCAACAAAGCATCTTTTGCTTCATTCGGGTTTGCCGCGGTACGGATTAATTCAATAACCGGATCCAAGTTTTCAACTGCAATTGCCAAACCAACCAAGATATGTGCTCTGTCCCGAGCCTTATTCAGTTTATAAACTGTCCGCCGACGAATAACTTCCTCACGGAATTTCACAAATGCGGCAATAATATCTTTAAGGTTCATCATCATCGGCCGACCGTTATTAATGGCCAGCATATTCATGCCAAAGCTGGTTTGCAGTTGGGTATATTTATAGAGTTGGTTTAGCACCACATCAGCCTGGAATTCACGTTTAATTTCAATAACCACGCGCACGCCCTGACGATCTGACTCATCACGGATATCAGAAATTCCCTCAATTCTTTTTTCTTTAACCAATTCGGCAATTTTAGAAACCAGCATTGCTTTATTAACCTGATACGGAATTTCATGCACAATAATGGCTTCTTTATCTTTTCTGATTTCTTCAATAGAGCACTTTGCCCGCATCATAATCGAACCGCGTCCGGTAAGGTATGCCTGCTTAGCTCCGCCGTAGCCCAAAATCAATCCGCCGGTAGGAAAGTCCGGTCCCGGCACAATTCGGATTAATTCATCATCGGTAATATCAGGATTATCAACATAGGCTGTGCAAGCATCCAACACTTCGCCCAAGTTATGCGGCGCGATATTAGTTGCCATACCAACAGCAATACCGTTTGTACCATTAACCAAAAGGTTTGGATAACGTGCCGGCAGCACTGTCGGTTCTTGCAAAGATTCATCATAGTTCGGCATAAAATCAACGGTGTCGCACTCAATATCTTCAATCAATGCATGAGCAACTTTGGCCAGACGTGCTTCGGTATAACGCATCGCCGCTGCCGAGTCGCCGTCCATAGAACCAAAGTTTCCTTGTCCGTCAATAAGTGGCAGGCGCATTGAGAACGGCTGTGCCATACGAACCATTGCTTCATAAACCGAGCTATCACCGAGCGGGTGATATTTACCCATAACCTCACCCACGATACGAGCAGATTTCTTAAACGGTTTATTATAGTCATAGCCGTTTTCATACGCGGCATAAATAATTCTGCGGTGCACCGGTTTCAAACCATCGCGCACATCCGGCAGCGCACGAGAAACAATAACACTCATCGCATAATCAAGGTATGAGCGGCGCATTTCTTCTACAATCATTGTCGGTGCAATATTTTCTTTTGTCAGTTGCACAGCGGCATTTCCGGCATCAACATTTACTTCCACGGCATCATCATTAGCGCCGTTTATTTTTTCTTCATCAGACATGCTTTATCCCCGTTAAAATTCATTATACAATTGCCTTAAATATATCTCCGCCACCGGAAATTAAAACCGCTTTTTAAACTTATCCCCATTAAAGCCGATTTTTTTGCCTCTGAGTGCCCATCTAAAAAAAATCAAAGGGAGTGTCGAGATTTTATCACAAAAAAAAGCCCACCCCCTTGGAGGGGTGAGCTTTTTAACTTTAGGTCACGATTGCTACTGCATCACGTAGAGAGCAACCTTGCCCTCGTTGTAATACAGTGTCTCTCCGTCAGAGAGAACTTCAATTACAATCGGTGCTGTCTTCCCGTCGGGAGTGGTCACGGTGCCCCTGATTTTATGAGTTGCACTCTGAACGAGTGTTTTCCCATATTTATAGGTCTTACCGTCACTTCCAGTCAGAGTTTGTGTTAAACCGTTCTCCGTGATGAACTGGTCATCATGAAGGACCGTTTCT
Organism: Alphaproteobacteria bacterium; assembly: GCA_017964705.1. GTDB lineage: Bacteria > Pseudomonadota > Alphaproteobacteria > RF32 > CAG-239 > CAG-267. Next base: position 1,157 of record JAGCRL010000173.1, on the reverse strand, counting down.
GGTTCAAAATCGAACCTGAATGTCTCCCCGTTGTTAAACGCAAACTCTATGCTTGTCACATAGAAGTTCACGTCGTTTCTGAGGAACACTTCACCATCGGCAATGCCGGTGCGGAAGGTAGTCTTCCATTTTGACAGCAGACACCTCTCATGCGAGGTGACCATGACAATTTCTTTGTCAGTGGTCTTATCCTTAGCAAGCGATGCCTCATAGTCAGCCCCATTGCCCTCTTGCGGAAGCGGATTCACGCTCTCCACATAGAAGGGATTGGGTGAGGCATAGAAGCCCACTTTACCCGTGTTCGACTTCCAAGAGAAGGTTGTTCCCTTGGTGCCGGTAAAGTTGAATGTCGCCTGCAATGTCTTGGCAACGCTGTTTTCTTTTAATTCGAAAACAACACTCCAATCCATCTTTTCCACCTCCGGCTCCGGCGGTACAACTTCTTTCCTGATTTTTTGCATATACCACGCGGAGTAGTACATATCAAAAATAGGAGCATTGGTTGTTCCCTTTGGCCGGATTGATGATTCAACCAGGAGATACACTCTACGAGTGGTATCGGTTTCCACTTCGTACTTCACTCCGATTATTTTCGAAATGCCCTCATAATGAGGAACAGTTCCGCCAGAGCTTAGGACTACTTTTAAGTGCCGATAAAAATCGACCAAACTTCCCGTCTGTCCATCTGAGCCAGCAATTGATTGCTCAACCTTGGCCCCGATGCTATCGGTAGTATTGACATCCTCACTTTTAACATCAGTTACCCAGAAAGAAACTTCCTCAGGAAAACTTGTTCCGCAGAAAATAGTATCCTTTGTGAGGACACCTTCTGAGACATACCGTCCACCAATGGTGGTGCGGTTTACCTGGTCTTCAGCACCGGTTGTCGAAACCAGTGTTTCAAGCCATCCCTGACCCTTCAACTGGGCATCGCCCTTGAGCCAACCGGAATGGCTGACTGTATCAAGCATTTCTGCCCCCACCTTGTAGGTGGTGTTAGTATTGGTAATGATGGTGTCACCAGGTGCCGCCGGAACACGGTGAATTTCTTCGCCTGATTCATTACAGGCGCTAAAAGTTAAACACTGGATGACCAAGATGGCCATCATGAACACTCTCGCGATCTTGGAAAAAAGATTTTTCATATTTTTTGAAGT
>JAGCRL010000172.1 GCA_017964705.1 Alphaproteobacteria bacterium | reverse complement strand
CTAATAGAGATGGGGTTGAGGGAAACTAAAATTCTAGTGTACATAAAGGTACATGAATTTTAGTTTACCCGATAAGACCGCTCTAGGAGCCAAAATTTACCCCTTTATTCTGCTGGTTGCTGGTCAGCAACTGCTGTTGTTGCATTATTACTATTTTCCAGCTTAGCTGCTTCTTCCTCTGCACGCATTTTCTCAATTTCCTTATCATTTTGTTGAGCAACTTTGCGCAAAGAGCGAAGCACACTACCCGTACCAGCCGGAACCAAACGACCAACAATAACGTTTTCCTTCAAGCCATGCAGCTTATCAACCTTACCTTCAACTGCGGCCTCAGTAAGAACACGCGTTGTTTCTTGGAAGGAAGCGGCAGAAATGAAGGACTTAGTCTGCAAGCTGGCTTTGGTAATACCCAGAAGAACAGGAGTTGCTTCAGCCGCAACACCGCCTTCTGCGGCAACTTTTTGGTTAATCAATTCAAATTCGTCAGCATCAAGTTGTTCACCAACCAAGAGTGTTGTATCACCAGGCTGAGTAACTTCAACTTTTCTGAGCATTTGTGAAACGATAACTTCGATATGTTTATCGTTAATTTTAACACCTTGCATCCGGTAAACATCTTGCACTTCTTTAACCAAATACTCGGCCAATTTTTCAATGCCCAAAACGCGCAAGATATCATGCGGAGCCGGTGTACCTTCAACCAGCATATCGCCTTTTTTAACCAAGTCACCATCTTGTACAACCAAGCGACGTCCTTTCGGAATAAGATATTCCCATTCCTTACCGTCATCAGCAATAACCATAATCCGCTGTTTAGCTTTATAATCCTTACCGAATTCAACCACACCGTCAACATCAGAGATGATAGCCGGATCCTTTGGCTTACGAGCTTCGAATAGTTCGGCAACACGTGGCAAACCACCGGTAATATCTTTAGATTTCAAGCTTTCTTTCGGCAAACGTGCGATAACATCACCGGCATGGATTTCCGTACCGTTATCAACTGCCAAAACAGCATCCACAGAAAGGTAATAACGAACTTCTTTACCATTATCCATTGTAACCGGCTTGCCTTTTTTATCTTTCAAGACAATAGACGGACGCAGGTTAGCATGTGCATTAGGACCGCCTCTCCAGTCTGCAACGGTTTTAGAAATAACACCGGTTGTTTCGTCTTGCACTTCTTTCATAGAAACGCCGGCGATTAAATCAACCAATTCAACTTTACCGCTCTTATCAGAGATAATTGGTGTTGTAAACGGATCCCATTCAGCAACTTTTTGTCCTTTTTCGACCTTACTGCCGAGTTTAACCAAAATCTTTGTACCATACGGAACACGATGGCGAGATTTCTCACGACCTTGATTATCAGTAACCAACAATTCGCAGTTACGAGAAAGAACAATCGGATTACCTTCGGCATTATCAACCGTACGAGCATTATCCACTTTTAAGATACCGGCAAACGGAACTTCAACTGAAGACTGCTCCGCAGAAACGGAAGCCGCACCACCAACGTGGAAGGTTCTCATGGTTAACTGTGTACCAGGCTCACCGATGGACTGTGCGGCAATAATACCTATTGCCTCACCAACATTCACCGGAGTACCACGAGCCAAATCACGTCCGTAGCAAGCTGCACAAACGCCATGTTCGGTTTCGCAAGTCAATACGGAACGAATTTTAACTTGTTCCACACCGGCCTTTTCAACTTTTTCGGCATCAAATTCATCAATCAGCTTACCTTTCGGTACAATAATTTCACCCGTTTCAGGGTTAAGAATATCTTCTTGTGCCGTACGTCCCAAAATACGTTCAGAGATAGAAGCAATCACATTGCCGCCATCAACCACCGGACGTACGATAATGCCGCGTTCTGTGCCGCAATTTGTTTCCGTAATCACAACATCTTGTGCCACATCCACCAAACGACGGGTTAAGTAACCGGAGTTAGCGGTTTTCAACGCCGTATCAGACAAACCTTTACGAGCTGAGTGGGTTGAACTAAAGTATTCAGACACCGTCAGACCTTCTTTAAAGTTAGAAATAATCGGTTGTTCGATAATAGCGCCGTTAGGTTTGGTCATCAAACCACGCATACCGGCCAATTGTCTCATTTGCTCTTTAGAACCACGAGCACCTGAATCGGCCATCATATAAACAGAGTTCATATGACCGTGTTCAATTTTGGAAATACCTTTCATCATCTCATCAGCAACTTTATAGTTACAAGCCGCCCAAATATCGATAACTTTATTGTATTTTTCACCCTGAGTAATCAAACCGTTTTGGTATTGTTGCTCAAATTCTTTAACTTGTTTAGAAGTTTCTGCAATCAATTTCTTCTTTGCATCCGGCACAATCAAATCATCTTTACCGAAAGAAATACCGGCTTTACATGCGTTTTCAAAACCGAGTGTCATAATTTTATCAACCATGATACAGGTTTCTTTTTGTCCGCAATAACGATAAACGATATCAATGATTTCACCGATTTCCTTCTTTCTCAAAAGTCTGTTTACTAAAGAGATGGAAATATGCTCATTATCCGGCAAGATATCAGAAATGATAATACGTCCCGGTGTTGTATCCAAAAGTCCGTAAACACGTTCACCTTTATCGTTTACATAGTTCATACGGCATTTAATCTTAGCGTGCAAATCAACTACTTTTGCATTAAGTGCCAACATAACCTCATTAACATCGGAATAAATGCTGCCCTCACCTAAAACTCCGTCAGCTTCATAAGAGAGGTAATAGATACCCAACACCATATCTTGTGAAGGAACAATAATCGGCTTACCAGATGCCGGTGCCAAAATATTGTTGGTAGACATCATCAATACACGTGCTTCTAATTGAGATTCAATTGAAAGCGGAACGTGCACAGCCATTTGGTCTCCGTCGAAGTCAGCGTTAAATGCGGTACAAACTAACGGGTGCAAGTGAATAGCTTTACCTTCAACTAATACCGGTTCAAAAGCTTGAATACCTAAGCGGTGCAAAGTCGGCGCACGGTTTAACAGAACCGGATGTTCACGAATAACTTCTTCCAAGATATCCCAAACTTCCACACGTTCTTTTTCAACCATTCTTTTTGCAGCTTTAATAGTTGTTGCCAAACCGTAAAGTTCCAATTTTGCATAAACAAACGGCTTAAACAATTCCAAGGCCATTTTCTTTGGCAAACCGCATTGGTGTAATTTAAGTTGCGGACCAACGGTAATAACCGAACGTCCAGAATAGTCCACACGTTTACCAAGTAAGTTCTGACGGAAACGACCTTGTTTACCTTTAAGCATATCAGACAAAGATTTAAGCGGACGTTTGTTTGTACCGGTAATAGCACGAGCGCGCCGTCCGTTATCAAACAATGCGTCAACAGATTCTTGCAACATTCTCTTTTCATTACGAACAATGATATCCGGCGCATGTAATTCGATTAATCTCTTCAAACGATTATTACGGTTAATCACACGACGATACAAATCGTTCAAATCAGATGTTGCAAAACGACCACCATCTAACGGAACCAACGGTCTCAACTCCGGTGGAATAACCGGCAATACCGTCAAAATCATCCATTCCGGCTTGGTATTTGAATCAATGAAAGATTCAATAATCTTCAAGCGTTTAATAACTTTCTTACGTTTTGCTTCAGAAGCAGAATCAGCCAATTCGGCACGCAAAGCTTTTCTTTCGGCATCCAAATCAATACCAGCCAAAATTTCCTTAATAGCTTCTGCACCGATACCGGCTTTAAATGCATCTTCACCGAATTCATCGATTTTATCCTGATACTCATCTTCAGAAAGCAATTGGAATTGTTTCAAATCGGTCAAGCCCGGTTCAATAACGATGTAGCTTTCAAAATAAAGCACACGTTCCAACTGTTTCATCGGAATATCCGTAATCATTGAAATACGGCTTGGAAGAGATTTCAAAAACCAAATATGCGCAACCGGAGCGGCCAATTCAATATGACCCATACGTTCACGCCGTACTTTAGAAAGTGTAACTTCCACACCGCACTTTTCGCAGACACTACCGCGAT
>JAGCRL010000171.1 GCA_017964705.1 Alphaproteobacteria bacterium | reverse complement strand
TTTTAATGCAGATATAAAATTAAAATTCCAAAAAAAGAAGGGAATATTGGAGGTTTCCGGTAAAATTGAAGCCAATTTAGGTCTGATAAGTGTAATATCTTTAGAAGAATTTAATAAAGATTATACAACAGATTTTTCAATATTATATGATACAAATGCCAAATATGAAGATATATATCAGGATGATGAAGACATAAATTTGGATTTACCAGATATAATTATTGGCGGACAGATAGATTTAGGCGATATTGCCATAGAACAATTAGCATTAGTTTTAGAAGATCACCCCAGGAAAGACGGTGAAGAATTTGAGTCTGTTATAGAAGATAATTCTCCGATAAGGCACAATCCGTTTGCTATACTGGAAAGGCTAAAGAAATAGAGTAAAGAGTCATAAATATCCAATATCTCATCAAAATTCAAAAAAACTCTTGCCTTTTATATTTTTTTTATATAAAAGCTTAAACAACGACCTCTGATAACCACACAAGGTTATCGGGAGTTAGTTTGTGTCAAATAATTTTAGATAAGAGTTAAAGAAAATGGCTACACCAAAGAAAAAAACATCTCAATCTCGCAGAAACATGCGTCGTTCACATGATGCATTAACATCTAATGCGTATCATGAATGTCCAAATTGTGGCGAGTTGAAAAGACCTCATAATGTATGCCCGAAATGCGGCCAATATGATGGTAAAGAAGTTATTGCTCAAAAGGCAGCAGAACAGTCAGAAGACTAATATTTAGTTTATTTTTATGGAGATGCTTGTGTCTAATAAAAATCTAGTCATATCAATTGATGCAATGGGAGGAGATAATTCTCCCAGAGTCGTTATAGAAGGTTTGGCTTTGGCTCATAAACGTAATCCAGATATACGTTTCTTAATTTATGGAGATGAAGCTAAAGTAAAAGCAGAAATGGCGAAATTCCCATCATTAGAAGGAATATGCGAGGTTTTTCATACACAAGAAGCTGTAAAAAATGAAGATAAGCCATCACATGTAATCCGTAATCGTGCAACCAGTATGTATCAAGCAATTGAAGCTGTAAAGCAAGGTAAGGCACAAGCTGTTGTTTCAGCAGGTAATACGGGTGCATTGATGGCTATTTCTAAAATGGTATTAAAAACCATTCAAAAGATTCATCGTCCCGCAATTATAACCATTATGCCGCATGAAGCCGGGCGTTATGTTATGTTAGATTTAGGTGCTAATACGGAATGCGACGGCATTAATTTGGCAGAATTCGCAATTATGGGCAATATTTATGCCAAATGTGCACTTAATATAGATAGACCGCGAGTCGCATTAATGAACATTGGCGCCGAAGAAATGAAAGGCAAAGAAGAAATTCATGTTGCCGCTCATATTATCAAAAGCACTCATCTTAATTTAAATTTTATCGGTTATATTGAACCGCATGAAATTCCCAGAAACAAAGCAGATGTTATTGTGGCAGACGGTTTTTCCGGTAATATTGCGTTAAAATCCGTTGAAGGAACCTGTCATCTAATAACCAGATTAGTAAAGAACAGCATAAAAAGTTCTATTATGGCTAAAATTGGCCTACTGTTCATGCTAGGAGCAGCAAAAAAGTTAAAAAAGACCTTCGATCCCAGATTATACAATGGCGCGATGTTGGTTGGTCTAAATGGTCTATCGGTTAAAAGTCATGGTGGTGCGGATGCTCTAGGTTTTTCAGTTGCTGTTGAAAATGCAGCCAAATTGGTTGCCAGAGATTTAGTTGGCTCGATTCGTCGTGAACTGGAAAATGTTGATTTAGATGAAATTTCACAGGAAGCATATTATGACGTGTATTAGAACAAAAGTTATTGGTTGCGGGCATTATTTGCCGGCCAAGGTATTAACAAACGATGATCTATCAAAAATGGTAGAAACAAATGATGAGTGGATAAGCACTCGCACAGGGATTCGCTCACGTCATATCGCAGCCGATGATGAACTAACTTCTGAGATGTGCATGAAAGCTGTCCAAATGGCATTAGAAGATGCTAATGTTAAAGCAGAAGACTTAGATTTAGTTCTTGTTGCCACTGCCACACCGGATAATACCACTCCTGCCACAGCAGCTAAAATAGCCGGTAAATTAGGCGCCAAACCTGGTACACCGGCATTTGATATGAATGCAGCCTGTTCAGGGTTTGTTTACGCGATGACAGTTGCGGATAATATGATTAGATTAGGGCAGATTAAAACAGCAGCAGTAATTGGTGCAGAAAATTTATCTAAAATTGTTGATTGGGAAGATAGAAACACCTGCGTTTTGTTTGGTGATGGTGCCGGAGCAGTAATCGTTCAAGCCTCGGATGGTAATGGCACTGCAGAAGATAGAGGAGTCTTAGCCACTAAAATTTATGGTGACGGTACACAAGCAGAACATTTATATTCCACAGGCGGTGTAGCTTTAACCAAAACAGCCGGTTTTGTAAAAATGAATGGCA
>JAGCRL010000170.1 GCA_017964705.1 Alphaproteobacteria bacterium | reverse complement strand
TAAGATAGCTTCGGCTTGGTTTTCGCTGAGCTTAAACTTTTTCATTAAGGCGGCTTTGGCATCATCAACTTCGCGGATAATGCGGATAACTTCATCCAAATTTAAATAGGCAATCAAATAACCGGATAAAATTTCCAAACGCGCATTTATTCGGGCTAACCGATATTTTGATTTGCGAATAAGCACTTGATGACGATGATTTAAGTATTCTTTTAGAACTTCTTTTAAGCTCATAACTTTTGGCACACCGTCTGAAGATAAAACATTCATGTTCATCGCAAAACGAACTTCTAGCTCGGTTTGTTTGAATAAATGTTCCATCAGCAAATTGGTATCTACCGTTCGATTTTTCGGCTCTAATACGATGCGAATATCATGAGCGGATTCGTCTCTGACATCAGCTAGTAAAGGTAGCTTTTTATCTTCCAATAATTGAGCAATTTTTTCAATTAATTTTGATTTGACAACCTGATAAGGAATCTCTGTGATGATAATTTGATATTGGCCATGACCTAAATCTTCTTTTTGCCATTTGGCGCGAATGCGAAAATATCCTTTGCCATTGGTATAGGCATCTATAATTGCGCGGTGGTCGGCAATAATCAACCCACCGGTCGGAAAATCAGGTCCTTTGACAAATTTAACCAAATCTGTGATTTCGCATTCGGGATTTTTTATGAGGTATAATAAGGCATCTGCTACTTCACCTAAATTATGCGGCGGAATATTGGTTGCCATACCCACGGCAATACCGGTGGTACCATTGCAAAGTAAGTTCGGGACAGCGGCCGGCATAACGACAGGTTCTTGTTCTTCACCATCATAGGTATCTGCAAAATCAACAGCGTTTTCGTTTAAGCCTTCCATTAAAGCAATGGCAAAATCTGTTAAACGCGCTTCGGTATAACGCATTGCAGCGGCGCCGTCACCATCAATATTACCAAAGTTTCCCTGACCATCTACTAACGGGTAGCGAACAGAAAAATCCTGTGCCAAACGAACCATTGCTCCATATACCGCCGAATCGCCATGCGGGTGATATTTACCGATAACATCACCGACCACACGGGCGCATTTCTTAAAGCCGGATTTGGGATCTAACTTTAGTTGCCGCATGGCATAAAGCAAACGACGATGAACCGGTTTTAAGCCGTCACGAACATCCGGTAATGAACGCGCTACAATGGTAGACATGGCATACGAAAGATAACGTTTGCTCAGTTCTTCTTTTAACTTCACATCGTGTATTTTTTGTTCGGTATTTTCTATTTGCTCTTCCATATTATCCTCATCAGGCGATTAAAATCCGACGACTGTTTCTGTCTGCGGTTCTAAGGCCGGGTTGTTGTTTGTTTCATCAAAGCGCCAGAGAGTTAAGCGACTTTCCGGAACGCGCAGGTTATGAAACTTAAAAAAGTTTTCAGTTAAGAAAAATTCAGTCATTCTTAGCACATTAAAAATTTCTGCATAAGACGGAGAGTGATTTTTATCCACAATAAAATGCGGATAGGCGAATAAACGATCATGATAAGGTTCTCCAACTTCACGGCAGACAGCTTTACCGGTTCGGGGCGAAACATAAGTAAGACCTTCGGTTTGTCCGGTTACGGCACAGCAATCAAGGCTTAGACCTAGCCCCAGATATTCTAAGGCGTGGAATTCAAAGAAGGCGTACCAGGTTAGCATTTGCTTGAGGTTTTCGGCATGGAAAAAATTGCCGATAATTTGGTAAAGTGTGAAGGTTTCTTCGTTTTCATTTAATAGTTTTAGTATCATCGGCAAAACAGATGTCATCAGCTCTAAGCGTTTGATGTCATTTATCATCATAATGGCGTTGGGTTCTATCAACTCAAGGCGGAACAGTCGGCGCATATTTTCTTCTAAACGGGCGGAGGCTTCAAAAAAAAGTTTGTTGCCGGGTTGGAATAAGCCGCGGTTCTTTTTGTTTAATCCATCAGAAACAAACCCTGTTATTTTGCCGTTTGAAAGGGTAAACAGAGTTACAATAAGTGATTTTTCACCATATTTTTGGGCCTTTAAAACATAGCCTTCGTCTTTGATTATCATCTTTATTCCTTTAAAAACAAAATATAAAAAAGTGTGTTGATTGTCAATTAAGACAAATGAGGTGTGCAAAAATCGGCTTGAAAATATTAAAAGATGATGCTAAAATAAATGTAATTTATGTTAATCTATCAGGGAAGAAGAAAATGGTTAGAACTCAGAGTGCCGGTGGTTTGTTACAGATTTTGGCTAGAAATGAGGATAGTTTGCAAAATGTAACAGAAGAATTAATTGCGGCTAATTTGGCTAAAGAAGAAGAATTGCTGGAAGCTGCTGGCGGTAATATAAACGAAACAATGAGGCGTTATCGACTTAATGCATCTATTCGGATATATTCATTGGAAGAATTGAAGGTTTATAAACAGGTTGCCAAAGAAAAATTTGGAATTACGCTTTCCGTTGCGCAAGAAAATTGTTTGTACCAGATGTTGTTGCAAGAAAATTTAGCAAAAGATTCTGAAATAATCAAAAAACAAATCAGAGAAAGAGAAATGAATGCGAGAATGGAAGAAAGAGATCCTTTGTATATACAAGCAACTACAGATTGGCAACAGTACAGTAATTATTTAAATACACAAAAAAGTGTAACAAATAATGTATACCAGAATGGTAATCAGGGAAGATAATAAGTTATAAGCTTTTTATTGCAGGTTTTGTTTCAGATTTTCAATGGTTAGCAACTGCGGTAAATAAAGCGGAGATGATGTTCCTTTAGGGTAATATACATAAAGCGGAATGCTGTTACGTCCGTATCCTTTTAAGGCTTCGGCGATATCTTTGCTGTGATTGGTCCAATCAGCCTTAAACAAGCGAACCTCATTTTCTTTCGCTGTTTTAATGAACTCCTCGGAATATAACACCGTTTTCTCATTCAACAAACAGGTCAAACACCATTTGGCGGTAAAATCAATTAAGACCGGTTCCTTGGCGTTGATGGCTTGTTCAATTTTTTGAGGGTCATACGACTCCCATAACAACTCGTGGTTTGCAGGTAACGGACGCAGCTGATTATAGGTTACCCAACCAAGCCAGAGGCAGGTGAGGGCAATCGGTAAGGCTAAAATTCTTTTTAAGGTTATCATCCATTTGCCCGGTTTGGGAATAAATTTTAAGAAAAAGCGCGGAAACATTTCTATTAAAACATATGGTAAGGCATAGCCTAGTCCGAGACTTAAGAAAATACCAAAATAAATCGGGGCGCTTTCTTTCATGGCATAACCAAGAGCTGCTCCCATAAACGGACCGGTGCAAGGACAAGCAACCAGTACGGCAAAAAATCCGGTCAGAAAACTTTTGTTACCGGAAATTTTATGCAGCTTATCGGCAAATGATGCCGGAATTTGCAATTTATCAATCAGGTTTAAGAAAATTAAGAAGAACAATATCAATAAAAAGATATTAAACGATGGTGATTGTAATTGAAATCCCCAGCCGAATTCCGTTCCTAATCCGCGCAAATAAAATAATAATCCGGAAAGCACTAAAAATGAAGTGAGAACACCGATTAGATAAACACAAGCAGATAACGGAGAGGCTTGATCTTTGTGTTGTGCCAAATAAAGTGCTTTTAGACTTAATATAGGTAAAACACAGGGCATCAGGTTTAAGATTAAACCGGCGATAAATGCAGTGAGTAAATAATATAGTAAGCCTGCAGTTTGGTTTTCTGAAGGGGTAGAAGAAGCATCTTTGATGGTAGGATTAATCTCATAGGCAAAGTGGTTGCAGAGTAATATGCCGCTTAAATCTGACGGAAATTCACCTTCATCAAAAGT
>JAGCRL010000169.1 GCA_017964705.1 Alphaproteobacteria bacterium | reverse complement strand
CTTTCAACCAATCTGTTGCACCTGCGGCCGGTCAGCAACAGTCCGCGCACCCAATGGCCGCTACTACTGCTCCGAATGTGATTTCAACCCTTATTAACCGTTAATCACGTTTGTTGACGAACCGCTGGCAGGCCGGTCAAAGTCTGCTAAATTATGGTGAGGTAACTCAACGGATAGAGTTTGTTAGCTAACTTTGCATACCATGGACTTGCAGTAGTGGGTTCGACTCCCACCCTCACCACTTATTTTAATTAACAGGAGGGATATTATGAGTGAATTACAAATTATAGGTGATGAAATTTATTACAAAGGTGTTTTGGTAGCTAAATTAGTTGAAAACGCTCCACGCACTTGGCAAGATGAATTTAAAGATTTATTAAAAAAGTTTGCCAACTGGTTGGAGTATTAAAATGCTAGACTTTAAAAATGCAATTACCTACGACATCGAAACGTTCCCAAACTGCTTTACGTTTGCTATGGAGATGTTAAACTCCGATGTTACTTCGGTTTGGGAGATTTCAGAATTTCGTGACGACCGCAAGCAGTTATTAGCATTTTTTAGAGAGCTTGCAACAACTCAAACACCGATGATAGGTTTTAACAATATTAACTTCGACTATCCGGTTATTCATTTTCTTTGGAATAATCCGTCAGCAACCTATCAACAGCTTTATGCAAAAGCTATGGAGATAATCGAAGGTCAAGACCGATTCGGTCATATTATTTGGGCCAATGATAGATTCGCACCACAAATCGACCTTTTCAAAATGCACCATTTTGACAACAAAGCAAAGTCCACGAGTTTGAAAGCGTTACAAATTACTATGCGTGCGCCGTTTGTTCAAGATATGCCTATAAAAGACGGCACAGTGCTTACCAGAGAGCAAGTCGAGGTGTTGGTAAGCTATAACAAACATGACGTGCTTGAAACAAAACGATTCGCTAAATACGCTCATCATGCTATAGAGTTCCGGCAAGGTTTAGAGCATTTATTCGGAGTCGAGGTTTATAATTGGAACGACACTAAAATCGGTGAACAAAACCTCATACAGCGACTCGGTGAAGATGTATGCTATGATATGTCAACCGGCAAACGTAAAATGCGCCAAACACCTCGAACACGCATAGCGTTAAAAGATATTATATTCCCTTATGTACATCTCGAAACACCTGAATTTAAGCGTATTTATGATTATATGTGCAGTCAAACACTTACAGCTGATGAAATCAACGCGATAGGTAACGAGGAATCCACAAACATTAAAACTAAAGGTGTATTCACAGACCTTACAACAACTGTTAATGGTGTTGAATATCATTATGGTGTTGGTGGTATTCACGGTTCTGTAGAAAAGAAACGAATCCAAGCAACAGACGATTGGTGGATTGTTGATGTCGATGTTAGCTCTCTATACCCGTCAATAGCTATTGTAAACGGTTTGCACCCTGAACATCTAGGTGAAACATTTGCAAAAATTTACGGTGACCTTAAAAAAGAACGTAAAAAATGGCAAAAGGAAAAAGGTAAAAAATGCCCGGAAGCAAACTCAATTAAACTTGCTCTAAACGGTGCGTATGGAAAATCTAATAGTGTTTTTAGTGTGTTTTATGATCCGCAATTCACTATGACAATTACTATCAACGGACAGTTAATGTTGTCGATGTTGTTAGAAAAGCTTATAGCTGTACCAACGCTTTCGGTTATTCAAGCTAATACCGATGGTATAACTTACTATATTCACAAAGACCATTACCAAGAAACAGTAGATATATGTAAAGAATGGGAACGTATTACCAAACTCGACCTTGAAGAAGCTCGTTACGCTAAAATGTATATCAGAGATGTGAACAATTATATCGCTATCGGTGTTGACGGTAAAGCTAAACTCAAAGGCGCATATTGGACACCAGACCCGAACGATTACTTCGAGTCGATAGCGTCCGCTCAACCAGCAGCATGGCATAAGAACTTCTCAAACGTTGTCAGCGTGCAAGCAGCGGTTGCAAATATGATAAGCGGTATAGACATCGAAACGTTTATCAGAACATCTTATAATCCTTATGAATTTTGCTGTGGCGCTAAGGCTAGGAGTGGCGCTCAACTTATGTGGGGCAATACACCTGTTCAGAAAAATACACGTTATTATATCTCGACAGATGGCGAATATTTGAGTAAAGTTATGCCACCAGCAGGACCTGTAGGCGCTTATAAACGTAAGAACGGTGTTACAGAAGCTGAATATAATAGAGTTATGGCTGAAACAGGTGGCGAATGGGATGAACGTGTTTGCACCGGTAACAAATCTAAATATGAAGAACGTGTTACAAGTTTGGCGGCCGGTTATAAAGTTACGGTTGTTAATGATATTAACGATTTCCGCTGGGATAATATTGATTATAAATGGTATATAGAGGAGGCTGAAAAGCTAATAATATGATAAGTTTTACAGATGTTTTAGAATGGCATAAAAAATTCTTCCCGGAAGCAACTCCTAAAAGTCAGTTGGTTCATTTTGCACAGGAAGTTAAAGAGCTAAATAATGCTAAAACCGACCAAGAAAGATTAGAAGAAGGAGCAGACGTTGTTATTGTTTTAATTTCTTTTAGAAGATTTGAAGAAACCAAGGAAATGGCTGAGGATTTGTTAAATTATTATTACTTTAACACCGGCGTTGATACAATGAAACGGATTCGTACTGAAATTAAAAAGAAAATCGAACTTATAAACAAACGTGATTATGTTTGGAACGGTGAAGATTACGATAGAAAAAGATATTAACGCCAATAATCGTAAAGTTTATGGGATGGTTTACGGTTTAGCTTACGTTTAAATTGTTCAACTTTATAATGATAAGCTTCCTCTTGATCACGTTGCCACTCGGAAAAATGTTGTCCTTTAATAGTAAAACAAGCGTCAGGATTTATTCTTCCTGCTTGATATTTGTCTGGGCGGTATATAAATATCTCTAATTTTGCCATTCTATCTGCTTTTCATTTTTTCGATTAACTTTGCTTTTAATACCTGTTTAGCAATTCCAAAGTTGTTTACACATCTGAATCTAGGCTTTATTCCAAGCTCTGCTAAATCTTTTTGCACATCTTCAACGAACTCTTTAAGCTCTACGCCGTTATCAGGACTAAAGATTATGTTGTGTTTAGCTCTAGGCATTACACCAGACCACTCGCCATTAACACGCATTACATAGACTTCGAACGGTAATCTGTTATCCTCTTTTAGTTTGTTGCGTCTAACATCAGCTTCTTGCTGTTCTGCTGAATAGTCGCTAAAGTCTAGTCTTTGTTCTTTCATTTTACCACCTTGCGTCATACTCGGCCAAACATTTAAGCAAATCTCCGTTGTTACCTGTTGGTAACTGTTCAATGCAAGTTGGTCTAATCTTTGTTTGACAGGTACTGGTTGTACAACTCGTTAATAAGACGCTTATCAAGAGGATTATCAGCCCAACGCTTGCTATCCTCACTATTTGCAATAATATCGTTGAGTGTTTTGATCCGTTTACTGGCTGCCAAGACATTTTCTTTCTCCTTTTCCCAGTTTTCTTTCAATTGCTTGTTTTCGATTTTATAGGTTTGTAATTCACTTTTAACAGCATCGAATTTTTGCGTTACATATTTTACATAAAACGAACCGCAAATCATAACTGTAAGTGCTACTAACCAACAAAAAATGTTTAACTTATTAAGCATAGCATTAATCCTAAATAAAAGCCGTATAACCATTCACCGATATTCCAGCCGCCTTTGCCATCATTTAAGCCTTTACGATACAACCAACCGGCAAACCAGTAAATAGAACCCATTGCTAATCCGCACAGCATAAACGGTATAGAACGCAGAGCCAGACCAATAATAAATGTCATATACAAACCTCTGATGGTTAAACCCAACCAACCGAATAGAACTCCGTGGTCTAACAAGTTGAAAGCCGGTACATGAATTGTCCACTTCCAAACTTTGACATCGTGAGCTTCCCATTTCATATTGTCTAATATGTGGTCTACTTTAGGCAAATCTTCTCTATCCGATTGCGGTTGTGCAATACCTAACACGCACCCAACATACTCACCCCAACCAGCGATTTGCGTTGATATACGAGTTGCAATCATTAGGACTAATTGGTAATTCTGGTCCCAACCTTGCAGATAGGCTGTACATAATGAGAAAATAACAGCAAACCACCATTTGTTTAGCGGAAACTTAAATCCCCATCGTTCGCCTAAGCCTCCGCGGACACGGAAGCCAAAAGCGTTTAATAAACTGATTATAAATGTTTCTATCATTTTATTCCTCCTCCACTACAGGATGGTGTGCTAAAAGCCAAGCTTCATAAGTATCTGGTTCGTTGTTCCACCAGTTCTCATCATTAGTGTAGTCTAGCAAGTACTGACGATACTCTATCAAGTATCCTTGCTCAGTCTTGATAAGTGTTCCCCATCTAATAACAAGCTGATAAGGGTCAACATAATCCACAAGTTATTGATTACGAAGTCCCCTCATAGACTTCTTACGGTTTTCTAAAGCCTGTTCTTCCTGTTCTTCAGCCGTCAACCCCCAAGCCTCCAACCCATCGGCAGTTTCCTTGATTTAATATTCTTT
>JAGCRL010000168.1 GCA_017964705.1 Alphaproteobacteria bacterium | reverse complement strand
TTTAGCACCGGATTGAGTTTCTTTTTTTGAGGAACAACTTTTTTATTTGGTTGTTCCGGTGCAACTTTTGAGGGTTGTTCATTTTTATATTTTGTTTTTATAGTATCTATATAGTTATTGACATTCTTTTGAAGTTCTTCAAGATTGGCTGTTTTAGTGTGTTGAAGATCTATCTTTTTAGTATTGTTACCAGTAATGCTTAAGCTAACAGCACGACCATCCGGAGCATATTCTACATCTATCATAGTCTTTCCACCAATGATTAGCTCACGATGAGATACAGAACCATCAATACCAATAGTCTCTTTAATAGAAGAGTTCTCTATTGGTAATGTTTTAGCTTTGTTAATCGCTTTTTTCATGAATGTAGTGTATTTATCAATGCTATTATTATTCATTTCTATCCTCTTGTCCTAAATTTATTTTCAGGTTTATTATAACACGAAAAAAAGCAAATTTAAAGCCTAAAAATTAAGTTTATTGTTTTTTTATGAAAAAAAGTGGCGGCAAAAATGGTTGACGATTAAATAATCTTGGACTATATCAAAAATAATTGGCTTTATTGTGATTTTAAAAGGATTTTTTGGTTATGAAAATGAATGCCCAACCCGTGCGCGGGACAAAAGATTATTTGCCGAAAGAAGTTGAAATCAGAGATTATATCCGCTCTAAAATTGAAGATACATATAAAAGTTTCGGATTTAATAAAATTAATACGCCGATAATGGAGGATATTGAACGCTTGAATAAAAGTGACGGCGGAGAAAATCTCTCGATGATATTTAAACTTTTGAAACGCGGTCAAAAACTTGATTTGAGCAAAGAAAACCTTGTGGAAGATGATTTGGTTGATAGCGGTTTGCGTTATGATTTGACGATGCCGCTTTCTCGTTATTTTGCTAATAACAGACAGTTTTTGAATATGCCATTTAAGGCTATACAGGTGGATAAGGTGTTTCGGGCGGAAAGACCGCAAAAAGGCAGGCTTCGTGAGTTTTTCCAATGCGATATTGATATTATCGGAGATGCTTCGATCCAGGCTGAAATGGAATTAATTGCGGCGACTACATCGGCTCTTAAGGCAATCGGTTTGTCTGATTTTACCGTGCGGATTAATGACCGGCGGATTTTAACCGATATGATTAAGGCTGCCGGATTTGCGGCAGAAGAGGTGGGTTCGGTATGCATTATTTTTGATAAGCTTGATAAAATCGGTATGGATGGTGTGAAAGCCGAATTGTTAGAGAAAGAATATGATCCGCAAGTTATAGAAAAATTTATGGCGATTTTGAATGAAACGGAAGATAATGCTTTGAATGCGGCGGAAAAATATTGTACGCAAACGGAAGTGGTGGCAAACCTTAAAAAAGTTTTGGATTTTGCGAATCGGATTGCAAAGGGGCAATTTGTTGCGGTTTACGATAAATCATTAGTGCGCGGGATGGGATATTATACCGGTATGGTATTTGAAATAGCCTGTCCGAAATTTGGTTCTTCGGTTGCCGGTGGCGGACGCTATGATGAGATGATTGGTAAGTTTTTGGGTGAATCTGTGCCGGCAGTGGGATTTTCTATCGGTTTTGAGAGAATTAGCACGATTTTATTAGAAGAAGGATTTGTGCCGCCGGCAAAAGAAAAAGTGGTGTTGGCCTATAATACGGAAGATGATTTTGCGGAAGTTACCATGAAAGCCGAAAGTTTGCAGGCAGAAGGTAAAATTGTTACAATGTTAAAGCGTTCTAAAAAATTTGGTAAACAAATAGATGCGCTGATTGCCGAAGGAACGAAAAAAATGATTAATTTTGCGGATGGCAGTCAGAAGGATTTGGGCTAAACTATGAAACATGAACTTCTGGCACCAGCAGGTAATATAGAAGCAGGTTATGCTGCTCTTTATTATGGTGCAGATGCGGTTTATTTGGGATTAACTAAGTTTTCGGCTCGTGCTGGGGCAGAGAATTTTACAGCAGAAGAATTGGATGTTTTTACAGCTTATGCACATTCGTTGAAGCGTAAGGTGTTTGTGGCGGTTAATACGATTTTAACGGAAGATGAAATTGAAGAATTGCCAGAAATTATTGCCTTTTTGAAGAAAATAAAGATTGATGCGGTTATTATTCAAGACTTAGGAGTGTTTTATTTGTTTAAAAAACTGGCACCGGAAATAGAATTGCATGCCAGTACGCAAATGGCGGTCCATAATA
This sequence comes from Alphaproteobacteria bacterium, assembly GCA_017964705.1. GTDB lineage: Bacteria > Pseudomonadota > Alphaproteobacteria > RF32 > CAG-239 > CAG-267. The sequence continues at coordinate 3,043 of JAGCRL010000168.1, read as the reverse complement.
TTGAAGGAGCAAAATTTTTACAATCTTTAGGTTTTAGAAGAGTTGTGCTGGCTAGAGAGTTGAATTTAAATGAAATAAAGGCTATTGCAAAAGCAACGCCGGGGCTGGATTTGGAAGTGTTTGTGCATGGGGCACTTTGTTATTCATATAGTGGGCAATGCTTGTTTTCGGCGCTTGAGTATGGCAAGAGTGCTAATCGTGGTAGATGTGTTTATCCGTGTCGAGCGGAATATGAAATTGAAAATTATCCGAACCATGGAGAGGTGCTTAAATCTCATTTGTTTTCTATGAAAGATTTGGCTTTAGAAGAGCAAATTTTGGAAATTCCGGCGCTATCGCTTAAAATTGAAGGGCGTAAAAAAACACCGCTGTATGTTGCGGCTGTTACAAATTATTATCGGCATATTTTGGATGGTAAAAAAGGCTTACAAAAGGAAGCTGAGGATATTAAACAGATTTTTGCCAGACCGTGGTGTACTTTTCACTTTAACGGCAAGGATAAAAATGTAACAGACCGTCAGTTTGTGGGACATCGCGGTTTGTTGGTAGGTTATATTGATAAAATTGCTAAAATGAAAGAAGCAACGGTGTTGAGCTTTAAGACAACGCGCCCAATTGCTCGCCACGACGGATTGCAGATTGATATAGATGGGTATGAAAAACCTTTCGGATTTAGTGTGAAACAATTGTATAAAGGCCGTCAGTCGGTGTTTGAAGTTAATGCCGGTGAGACGGCAACTGTTGAAGTGCCGCAAATTCATCCACATTTTGAAGCTGGGGCTCCCGTTTATTTGGCTTCGGCATCGCTGGTTAAATCTCGGTATGGTTATGATAAGCCGAGAGCCGGGCAGTTCAGATATACTCGAAAGGCAGAGGTAACTGTGGAAATAGGCCAAACGCAGATAGCGGCTATGAGCGGGCAATATGCAGTAAGTGTTAAAGGGGAGTTTGGTCCTGCTAAAGACGCGACAAAGATAGAAGAAGCAGTTAAAAAGGCCTTTTCTAAAACAGGCGGAACCGGTGTGGAATTTGTTAGTGTGGAGATTGTTAATCCGCAATTGCTGTTTGCGCCGCTTTCTATGTTAAACGAGTTGAGGCGGCAATTAGTTGATATTTTAATGAGTGAAGATGATACGCCGTGTTTAAAATTGCCGACAATTAAGGCGCTTGAGAAGAATTTTGAAACGCAGGAAAAAGCCTTGCCTATAAAATTGTTGGATTTGCATGCCAAAGCGGAAGACTATACGGCAGATGAAATGGCTAAAACGTGGTTTAGATTGCCGCAAATATGTCGCCAGATGGTAAAGCTTAAAGAAATTATCGGGCAGTTTTATGAGAAGGGGGCAAGGCACTTTGTGGTTGAAAACTATTACGGATTTGAGGTGCTGAAAGGTTTAGCTAAAGTTCATATTGCGACAGGGAGCTTTTTGTATGTAATGAACCGCTATGCGGCGGCTATGCTTGCCGAAATGGGAGCAGAGTGGGGAACGTTGGCTTTGGAAAGTTCGCCGGATAATATGAAGAAAGTTGTGCAGAATTCTCCGCTTAAGATGGTGCAAGTGGTAAAGTGTTATCCGGCATTGTTTACTTCGGCGGTGTGTATTAGGAATAACGATTGTGCGCATTGTAAAAAGCAAGAGAAAAAATGGCATTTGAAGCAAGGGGGACGCGAGTATGTGGCGATTTCCAGAGATTGCCAGCTTCAACTTTTTAATGTAATAAAATATCAGCGAGAAAAAATTGATGGGGTATTTGCCGTTATTACAGATACTTCAATGTAAAATAAATTAGGTTCTGCACAAATGCTTCTTAGAGTTTGACATCGTCCTTAATTTAGGATATACTAACTGTATTGTTGAATAATAAAGCCAGTTATCTTTTTTGTTAAAAAAGAGTGGGTCTGGGGAGAAGAAGAAGGAAAAAATAAATGCGTGTTTATACGGATGCCAGTACTCGAGGAAGAATTTCCGGAATTGCGATGGTCGTTACCAACGAGCGAGATAAAGAACTCTACAAAAAAGGTGTAGTCATTGAACAATCAGATACTAATACCGCCGAATTAAGTGCGGTATTATTTGCTTTAGAGGATATTAAAAATGTACGGTTTAAGCATGTAACAATTTTTACTGATTCGCTTTATGTTATTCATGCGATTAAAAACGGATCTCATCGTGAGAATGAAAAAGGAATGGTGAGAAAAATTCGCCAATATATGTCGGTTATTAATAGTGATTTGATGTGGATTAAGGGACATTATATAGACGGTAGTTGGTTATCTTACTTTAATAAACGTGCCGATAAAATGTCTAAGGTAGTGCGTCGCCAATATGAGAAAAAGATGATTGTTGAGAAAAGACGCAGGATGCAAATGCTTCGTTTGCAAAAGGGATTTAAGCGGTAAAAAAAATCAAAGAATCGGTTTTAATTTTATACGAAAAAAAAGATGTGATTGGTGGGGGATAATGCTTAATTATAGGTTGCTAATATCTATACATCAGTTATATTTACCAAGATATTGAGGTACTTTATATTTTGAGGTCTTTTAATGTATAAGCTTATCTTAAACCTTATTAGTTTGGGAATGTTATTGTTGGTACTTGCGGTTATCGGGGTATTCTTATGGTTTAAAGCTAATGGGTTTGACATTCCGGATTATAAAAAATTAGCAACTTATGAGCCGCCGGTTACAACCAGACTTTATGCCGGTGATGGACAAGTGCTTATGGAATATGCCGTTGAAAAACGTATTTTTGTGCCGGAAAATAAAGTGCCGACAATGGTTAAAAATGCATTTATCGCAGCCGAAGACAAACATTTTTATACTCATCCGGGAATCGACTTCTTCGGTATTGTTCGTGCGGTTTTTACCAATGTTAAAAATTATATACAGAAAAAACGTATGGTAGGGGCTTCTACCATTACCCAACAAGTGGCGAAAAATTTCTTGCTTTCTTCGGAACGTTCGTTAACACGTAAAGTTAAAGAAGCAGTGTTGGCCTATCGTATCAGTAAGGCTTTTACAAAAGAACATGTGTTAGAACTT
>JAGCRL010000167.1 GCA_017964705.1 Alphaproteobacteria bacterium | reverse complement strand
TTTCAAATTTAAAACCAATATGATCTTTTTAGTGATCTTCTTCGGGATCGGCGTGATCAATGAAGTGGCCACAAAAGGAACCCAGTACCTGGGCGGCTTTTACATCATCCTGACCATCTTCCATAAGCATTTTAATAAAATGATTAAAGGTATAATCGCATCCATGCTTCATACCAAGTGAACTAAAATGAGGACCATAATATGTTTCCAACCCTGTTTTAGCATTTATAGCTCCGTGTAAAGCGGTAATATCAGAAAAACCGCAGAAGATTTTGGGATTATTTTTAATTAAATTATAATCCAAATATGGCAAGAGTTGATTTGAATTGGCGCCACCGATGATTGTTAATATGGCTCCGACATTTTTATCTGAAAAAGCCAAATGAATATCTTCAATACGTTTCTCTATCGTTGTTGAGCCTAAATAATCCCAATTTTCATCAATCGTATTGGGGGCGAAAACAACTTCTAATCCTAAACTTTCTAAGCGTTGACGTGCAATTTGACGACAATCTTGCCCGATAATTTTTATCCCGCGAGCCGGGGCAATAACCATTACTTTGTCGCCTTTTTTTAAACGTGATGGAATTATTTTTTGCATTTTACTCTCCTTCTTCTGTTATTTCTGTATTTTCTTCATCTTTTTGCCAATGAAGATGAAGCATTGTTACAGGTTTAATGTTTGTAGCACTGTAAACGCGGCGGCGTATCTGCCCACGGATAAAATCTTCTATGGCTCGAGTGTTAGGCTGTTCTAATAATTTTTTTTCAATCAACGGAATTACTGCTTTTAGAATTTCTTGTTCTAAAATATACCATTCATTTTCTTCTAAAATATCTATTGAGCTTATTTGCAATGATTTCAAATGATTGTCTTTATCTATAACAGCACTGATAAATAATGAGCAATTATACATAATACGGCGCCGGTTTTTTATTAAATCTGAATTTAAAGAGACACTGCGCCCTCGATCTACACCCATAATATCCGAAACAATTTGCTCTATCTTTTCTACTTTGCCATTTTGATAAAAACATATGTCTCCATTTTGTGCGGAAAAAACATCTTTTATACCGCAACTTAATGCAAAACGTTTATGTTCTCTGATGTATTTTTTATCCCCATGCACGGGAAAAACTATTTTAGGATTTAAAAGTTTATACATGGCTTTTAAATCTGAACGATTAGCATGACCAGATGTGTGAACAGGATATTCTTCTTCTGTGATTAAATTAACACCTTTGGCACGCATTTTTTCTTGTAATTTTTCTATTTTTTCTTCATTACCAGGAATAACTTTTGATGAGAAAATAACATTATCGTCCTGACTTAATTTTATATATTTACTCTCATCATTAGCTATTAAGGTCATTGCACTGCGGTAATTTGCCTGAGACCCGGTACATATATACAGTGCTTTATCTGCTGTTATTCCTTCTACCTGATCTACTGTATGTAAATCTGAGTAATTTTGTAAATATCCGCATTCTTTAGCAATCTTAGCATTATTTATTAAACTTCTGCCAAATAATACCGGCGTTCTTCCGGCAGCGTGGGCTGCTAATAGCAAACTTTCCAATCGCATAATATTAGAAGCAAAGCATGTTGCTACTACACAACCTTGCATTTGCGGTATCAGGTTTATGAGATTATTACGAACATCTTCTTCGCTTTTTTGTTCTTTTTCAACGTAAATATTAGTTGAATCATTAATTAAAATATCAACTCCTGCTTTTGCTGCTCTTTTTAGAGCTTCTTTATCTGTTTTTATTTCAGGTAACTTATTATCATCAAATCGCCAATCTGTAGCATGCATTATGTTTCCATACGGTGTTTTAATGAATAAGGC
>JAGCRL010000166.1 GCA_017964705.1 Alphaproteobacteria bacterium | reverse complement strand
TTGTGCCGTAGATAAATTAAGCAAGATGTTGGAAAAATATGGATTGATGCCCTTACCTCCATACATAAAACGAGATAAACCGACAACAGGTTTATGGAATAAATATAATGATAAGGAAGATTATCAAACCGTATATGCAAAGTATGAAGGGGCAGTGGCAGCGCCTACGGCAGGATTACATTTTACAGATGAAGTCCTTCAAAAGCTGGATCAAAAAGGAGTAACCAAAGTATTTTTAACCTTACATGTCGGAGCAGGAACCTTTTTACCGGTCAAAACAGATAATACGGAAGATCATAAAATGCATGCCGAATTTGGAATTATTTCAGAAGAAGCCTGCAAAATAATTAATAAAGCAAAAAAAGAAGGAAGAAGGATTATTGCAGTGGGAACAACATCGGTTCGGTTGCTGGAAAGTGCAGCTGATGAAAAAGGGATATTACATCCTTTTTATGGAGAAACATCAATTTTCATTACACCTGGCTATAAATTTAAAATAATTGATTACATTATAACAAACTTCCATTTACCGAAATCTACGTTGTTTATGCTGATATGTGCTATTGCTGGAACAGAAAGGATGAAACAAGCCTATCAACATGCTATTAAAAACAAATATCGCTTTTATTCATACGGAGACAGTTCAATTTTAAAATGCGTAAATAAAATTTAACTATTCTGAATTATATTGCTCGTAAAAGAATATTTTAGGAGTGATTGTTTTGAGATTAGGTTTTGATCCTTACAAAGTTTTTATATTTAATAAAAATGCTTTTTTACCATTAGTAGTTATAGGAAGTTTCTTAGTTTATTTCTTTTCTGTGTCGGATTTCTCTGAAGAAACATATCATTCCGTCCACTTATTTTTTATGCTGACATCTTTAATTACATTAATTGCCGCGATTTTTTTTAAGATTCCGAGTTTAGTTTTATCGATTTCAGTTATTTATATCAGTTATTTGATTATTAATAATACGCGGTATACATATGGGGAAGATTATATGTTTTCCTCAGGATACAACATATGGAGTATGCTGATTTTACCAAATTTATTAGCAATATATTTTATATTTTCCAAAAAGAAGTTTCATAAATATTGGAGCATATTTTATGTGTTTTTATTCATGGAAACAGCGCTTATTGAAAAGTTGCTTAATCAAAGTATTGATGCCGATTCGTACTTTTTTTATAAACATTTAGGCATGTTTAATTATCCGGCATTAGGCATTTCAATTTTGTGTCTTTTAATTTTAATAATTAAGCAAATAACCAAAGGGCAGATTCTAAATGCCTCTATGTTATTTTCTTCAACAGCTGTATTTATTGGTATTTATTTTTCAGATGATTTATTTGCATTCAGTTTATTTTTCTGGTCTGCGGCAGTAATAACCTTAGTTTCAACATTATATTATGCATATTATGTAAAATATAAAGATGAAGAATTAGGCATATCAAATATGAAATCATTTTATATAGAATCAGAAAAAAAATATCCTCTTAAATATAGTGTAGCTTTAATGTATATAGACGAATATGAACGATTAATCAAAAGATTCGGTGCATCAAAAGCAGTAATACTTAAAAAAATGTTTTTAATGAGAATACATAAAGCAAAACCGGAGGTGCTGATTTATAATTATAAACCGGATGCTTTAATTTTAACTTTTATGAATATGAGTGTAAACGAGAGCTTTGAACAGGCAGAAGATATCCGACGTCTGTTAGCCAAATCAATTTTTATATTTAATGAGAATAATCATCTGCAATTAACAGTCTCACAGTGTATCAGTGAAAAAAAACGAAGCGATGCCGATGCATTAGCTGTATTAGAAAGAGCAGAAGAAAATTTGCAAAAAGCCTGCCAATTCACACGAAATATTACAATAAAGGCCTAATTTACTTTATTATTCCATGTACGATGCAAAATATAAAGTCCTAACAATAAGAAAGGTAATGAAAGTAATTGCCCTAATGTCACGTTATCCCAGATAAATCCAATCTGTTGATCAGGCTCTCTGAAAAACTCCAAGCACATACGAGAACAAGCATATAAAATAAGAAAAATTGCCGAAATGGTTCCTGTATGACTGCGAACAGATGCTTTACGCCATAAAAGATTCAAGACAATAAGCATAATTAAACCTTCAAAAACAGCTTCATAAATCTGAGAAGGATGTCTGGGAACATACCCGCCGCTTGGAAATTTAACAGCCCAAGGCACATTTGTAATCCTCCCCCATAATTCTCCGTTAACAAAGTTTGCTAAACGTCCTAAAAATATACCGATCGGAACATATAAAGCAACAATATCAGTAATTTTAAGAAATGGAAATTTATATTTATGAGCAAACGCATATAAACCGCAGATAACACCTATAATTCCACCATGAAAAGACATTCCGCCGTTCCAAACTGCAAAAATCTCTAATGGGTGATACCAAAAATAGCCATTACTATAAAACAGAACATATCCTAGCCGTCCACCAAGAATAATGCCGAGTGTAGTGTAAAATACTAGGTCATCAAGTTGTGGACCAGTGATTCCTAAATTATATTTAGCAATATTTCGTTTTGTAAGCCACCAAGCGCTAAGAATTCCAAACAAATAAGCAAGAGCATACCAATGTATATTAATAGGCCCCAAAGCAAAAGCAATCGGAGAAATATTAGGAAAGTCAATATACATACTCTGCACCTTTATAAGGGATTTCAAAAATTGAATTAAATTTATCTTAATAAAAAAATATAATCCACATAAAAAAATATAAAAATTTTAAAAATTAGGTAACATATTGATATAAAATAATTAATCAAAAAACAAAAAGTTACTTTTTTCTTAAAAAAGTGGAAAAGTGTATATATAGATTGTTTTCAATAATAGCTTAGGTAAAAAATATAACAGTAAAGCAAAGAAAAAGGTAAAATAAAAATGGATCTCGCCCTAAAACAAGATTTATATAATCCGATAGATACAATAGAATACTTGTTTGCTCAAGATAATGTTGTCTGTGATCGGCGCAAAGATAATGAACTTGTTGCTGAAGTTCAGGGAAAATGGGATAATATGTTGATATTCTTTGCTTTTGAGGAGCATATGCGTTGTTTGCATATATCTTGTTTATTAAATATGAAAACAACAACCGTTGATCGTGTCAAAATGTTTGAATTGCTTGCTTTATTAAACGAGAACCTTTGGTTGGGGCATTTTTCATATTGGAGCGAGCAAAAGATGCCTATATTCAAACACTCTATAATATTACAAGACGATGAAGAATTATTTGCCGATAAAATAACTAAAATTATAGAATTGGCAATTATGGAATGCGAACGTGTATATCCCATCTTTAATGCCGTGATGAAGCAAAATATATCACCGGATCAAGCGTTATATGCCGGTTCATTAGTTATGTGATTATAATATATTAAAGTAGCGTAAAATAAAAAATACGATTCCCAATTGAATGACAACTGTTGCAAAAAAAGTAGCCATATAACTTTTTTTCTTATTTTTATGATGAAAAATTTTTTGTCCGGCAAAAGCACCTATAGTCCCACCCAAAAGTTCTAAAATATGCAGATGCGCTTCTGGAATACGCCATTCTCCCTTTTTTGCCAGATGTTTGTCTCGCCCATAAGCCAAAAATGTAAAAATGTTGACAAATGGAAAATGAAATAATATAAAAAGCATAAAACAGGCTTTGCCAAAAGGATGGAAATGCCACCCTAAATTATTTTCACACCAATATGCTGAAAAAATCATTGTTGCAGCATATAATACAAAAAAGATATTTTTCTGCAAACTTTTGAAACAAAAGAACAAAGCAAACAAAATGGTGGAAAATGTAAGAATCATGGTCCCTCCTGATTATCGATTTCCGTATCATAAAAAAATTTAAAAGTAAATCACAAACTTAACAATTTTTTAATTGCTTTGGTATTAAAAAGTATATAAACATAAATAATTTATTTAGGAGATACCCTATGAAAAAAGTTTTAAGTGTAATTGCTTGCGGTTTATTAGCTGCTTGCTCATGTAATGACAATCAATGGGAAGACGTTGATGTTGTAACATATGAAGAACCCGTTTACGAAGAAGTTGTTGCTGAACCAGAGCCTGTTGTTGAACCTGCTCCGTCACCACTACCAGCTCCACAACCAGCATGTCCTTGTTCAGTT
>JAGCRL010000165.1 GCA_017964705.1 Alphaproteobacteria bacterium | reverse complement strand
TGCGGCAATTAATCGATTAAAAGAAAAAGGATTACCTTATATTTCTATTTTTACCGATCCGACAACCGGCGGTGAATCGGCTTCTTTTGCGAGGATAGGAGATATTCATATTGCCGAGAAGGGGGCACTTATTGGTTTTGCCGGTAAACGTGTGATAGAGCAGACTATTCGTGAGAAGTTACCGGAAGGTTTTCAAACTGCGGAATACTTAAAAGAACACGGAATGGTGGATATTGTGGTGGAACGCAAAGATTTGAAGGCAACGGTTGACAGGGTGCTCGGCTTGTTGATGAGTAATTATAAAAAGGCATAAAAAAGAATTTGAGAAATAAAAAAACACCTGGGGCTGCTTGGGGCAGTTCCAGGTGTTTTTTTGAGAGTTAGAAAATCTTGCGGATTTTGTTCCACAAGTTCTCCTTCTTCTTGGGTTCTTCCACCGGGGTCTGCTGGAGCTTCGGGTTTGAAGCAGGGATTATGACCGTTCCAGCCTTGGAGCAATCATAAATCTTGAACCCAGTGGCGGTCTTCTCCACGTATGCATGGACCCGGGAAATGGTCCTGTATACGCGGAGATAGAGTTCTTCACCCTCTGTCAGTTGCGTCCTGGAGGGAGCAACGCCATACATATTGGAGATGAACTCCTTGAGGCGTGGACAGAAGTCGCAGTTGATATCTCTACCAATTGCGAATACCTCATCGTCTTTGAGAGCCACGATTTCAGAAGCGAACTCCTTGAGGTCTATCGTGGTATGAATTTCGACTTGGCCACTTCTTCCAATGTGGGTGAGCCCAATAACAGGAAGATTCCTACACTCGATGAGCAAATTGGCTTTTCTGCCATTTGCATTGATCATTTCGATCATTTCTTTTTTATCCATAATAATAAGAATTAAATAATTATAATAACATAATTGCTTATTTCAGCACTTGTTATAATATCATATTTTGGCGTTTTTGTCAATACTGGTTATGGGGATAAAACTTATTTATGGCGGATAAAAGTGGTTGACATTAATTGTTTAATCTGTATGATATGTCTAAACAGTTAACATTTTGTCTTATTATTAAATTTGAGTGTATGAAAATTATTGATGAACTCTTAAAACAGAAAGATTGTCCGCTGGAGGATATTTTCAAAATGATTTATGGCGGAAGCTTTTGGGTTTGCGGATTAAACGTGCTCAGAAGCTCTGAGTTAAAAGACTTTTCCATCTTTTCCGAAGATGCCAGAAAAGAATGGATAAAGTATCTTCTTATCAACAATGCAGAGTTGCTCTCTAATTATGTCTCTGAAGTTTTAGAGCAATTGACTGAAGGTTTTCAAAGTGATGATGTATTTGATTTGGCAACACGCAAGCGCCTGATTAATGAGTTTTTACTGTGGAAGCGTTGGGGGTATATAGAGAAGGAAAGGCTTAATAATGCGTGTTTTTTGCTAATCTACTTCAAGAAATATCCAAGTATGGGAGATTTTGTGGAAATCGCAAAAGATTATGACCTTAAGTTGAGAAATAGAGTTGTCATCGCTCTTTTAGCACATCCCCAAACAAAGGAATTTCTTGATTTGTATATCGATACATTATGTGCATTGATGAAAATTTATTTCTCGGAGAGAAGTAAAAAATCTTCCAAAGCATGTAATAATGAAGCTATACAAAAGGGAGCCACAGCCATATTTGCCGAATTTGCATTATGGCAAAAATGGGGGGTGGACTTTTCTGTTTGCAATAAAAGCTTGAAGGAGCTTCTGACTTACATTATCAAAAGAGAAGAAGTAACCTTTTTTGCTGAGATGCTCAAGCAAAGCGGATTTGTTATCCCTAAAACCATCGCCGAAGAGTTAACGACATTCGTTGAGAAAACAACTTTTAAGGAAAAAGGAGCAAAGCTTAAGTTGTTGCAAATTCTCAATAAGTACATGTAAAAAATAAGCCCTGTCACAAAGACAGGGCTTGTTTTTTTATTTGGCAACGATAACCATAGCTTCTCGCAAAATGCGATCATGAATGGTGTAGCCGGCTTGTAATTCTGATAAGATTGTGCCAGATTTTGCTTTCGGATCCGGAATTTCTTGGACAACGCGCTCAAAATTGGGATCAAACTTTTCGCCAATATGGTTAAACCGTTTAATGCCGAATTTTTCAAAAACTTTGGTTAATTCATTTTGAGTCAGTTCAACGCCTTTTAGTAATTCAGAGCAAGAATCTTTATCTTTGTTCATGGCGGTGATAGCACGCTCTAAATTATCCGCAACACTCAAGAGTTCTTTAGCAAAAGAAGAAATAGCAAATTTGATGGTTTTTTCGGTTTCCGTAAGTGTGCGCTTTTTCATATTTTCCATTTCGGCATACAGACGGATATAGTCATCTTTTAGTTTTTCAAAGTCTGCTTCTAAATTATTTTCTTCCGATTCCGGAGGAGTATCAGTTGCTTCTGAATCCAGCTCTTCCGGTGTTTCCTGGTTATCGGTTGTTTCGTTTTCATCGATCAGTTCTTCGACGTGTTGCTTTTTATCGTTCATCATGTCCTCTCGAGTTAAAAATTTATCTGTTATAGATTTAGGAATTAAAAAGCTCAGAGTCAAGCATCAGTTTTTATGATGTGTGCTTAAATTTGTATCAACTATAAAAAAGAACAGCCTAAATAAGGCTGTTCTTTAGAGTTTAAGGTTTAGGACAAATTATCTGTGGTGACCGCCATGTCCTGGGCCACCATGTCCGCCATGGTGCGGAGCTGGAGCTGGTCTGCCATGACCATGATGATGTCCGCCATGGAAACCATGGAATAATAAACCACCAACAACAGCAGTTGTTACACCGGCAGCTAATGCAGCATTTGTAGCATAGCTGTCATAGTAATAGCTGTTTTGAACAACAGGTGATTCACGAACAACGGTAATTGTTTGAGCTGGCTGTGTTGTTACAACAGTCGGTTGTGATACATATGTTGTCGGAGTGGTATAAATTTGTTTGGTAACCGTTCCGTTTTGATCTATAACCACGATAGATTCAGCTTTTGCTTGTTGAGCAAAGGCTAAGGTTACTAATAAAAGCGCTATAAATTTTTTCATGTTTTCACCTCTCGTTAAGTTTCGTTACATTTTTTATAACCAATGAAGAAAATTTTTTCAACATCTAATATAACGATAGTAAAATTATTTTGTTCAAAAAAATTTTTAAATAGTTGAAATTTTCTTAGTCAAATCGGTTAAATGTTTTAATTTAAATGTTTTTTTTTAAGAATTTTTAAACGCACAATTTATAAAAATAAGGTTTGAAAAATAAGTTTTAATAGGCTAACTTCGTTACCATGAAAAGGTTAGATGTATATATAGCCAAACAGATTATAACCGGATTTCTGTTAGTGGCACTTTCTTTGATGTCTATGCTATGGCTGACACAATCGCTTCGGTTTGTGGAAATGATAACCGATAAAGGATTGCCAGTTTACCTGTTTGTTGAGATGACATCTTTGCTGATGCCGAGGGTGTTTTCTATTCTTTCACCGATTGCTTTATTTGTGGCAGTAATGTTTGTGTATAACAGGTTGATTACCGATAGCGAATTAGTGGTGATGAAAGCGGTGGGAATCAGCTCAACAACGATTGCTCGTGCGGCTATTTTTATCGGTGTTGTGATGGCGATATTTAATGTGTATGTTTTGAATGTGGGTGTGCCGGCAGCAGAAAATAAATTCAGAGATTTGGAATTTCAGGTTAAAAACAGTTTTACTAAAATGATGCTGCGGGAAGGAGCTTTCACAACCTTAAAAAACAATACGACAGTGTTTATTGACAGGTTTGCAGATGAGGGCATGGTATATGGTATTGTGGTTAGCGACGGTAAAGATAAAAAAGAAAAAGTAATTACGGTGGCAGAAAGCGGCAAGCTCGAATATACAGATGCCGGACCAAAAATTTTACTTAAAAATGGTACACGACAAATCATGAATAAAAAAAGCGGACAGTTTTCTTCAATGACATTTGATGATTATGTAGTTGATTTCGGGAATGCATCTGTTTCGCGCAAAAAAGATAAAGGTGTGCGTGAAAGAGGAATTAGAGAGTTGTTTGAAGAAGCGGCTAAACCGGAAACATCGGTCAAACATGCAAAGGCATATAGAGCAGAAGCGCATCGCCGAATATTGGCACCATTGTTTAATTTGGTTTTTGTGTTGTTTGCTTGCACAGGGTTGTTGATTGCTAATTTTAATCGTCGCGGGCAAGGTAAAGTTATTATAATTTCTATTTTGGCGATGGTTGTTGTGCAAGTATTGGATATGACCTTTGTTAATATGGCACGACGGTACGGATGGATGATATTTTTGATTTATTTGAATTGTTTATTGCCGCTTTTTGTTTGCGGCGGGTTGTTATATAGTTCTCCGGTTTTTAGGAAGCGCCAAAAAAAGGAGCGTGTCGATGAAGCTTAAATGGTATATTATATTTGCTTGTGTATTGTGTTTGGCGGTTAGCGCTGATGCAGCTAATGAACCATATGCCGGAGCTATTGTACATAAAGAAAATTCTTATACGCCTCAGGCTGATTTTAACCCCGGTAATATGACAGAGGCTGTTCCCGGTTTGGGGAAGAAAAAGCAAGAACCTGAAGAAGAGCAGGAAATTTATTTTTCTGCTGATGAACTTGAAACAGATGAAGCTAACAGTATTATTAAAGCCAGCGGTGATGTGATTGTAACACGCGGAAAATTGACACTTAATACAGATACTCTTTGGTATGATCAGAAAGCTGATAGAGTTGTGGCAAAAGGTAATGTGATTGTTAAGGAAGCTGACGGCAGCGTGCTTTATACCGATGAAATTGCCCTTTCTCAAAAAATGAAACGTGCTGAAGTTAATAAGGTTAAAGTAATTATGCGTGACGAATCGCGGATATGGGCAGATTCTTTTGTGAAAAAAACAAATGATAATAAGCAAATGCGTAATGCTTCTTATACGGCTTGTGATATGTGTTCCGGAAAATCTCCGTTGTGGCGAATTGATGCACGTAAGGTAAATTATGATGCGTCAGGACAAAATATTAACTATAATGATGCGGTTTTGCGCATTAAAAATATACCGGTATTTTATTTGCCATTTTTAAGCCATCCGTCTCCTGAAGTTAAACGTCGTTCCGGTTTGTTGATGACTTCTATGGGGAGTTCATCTTATTTGGGACGTTATATACAACCGACTTATTTCTTTAATATTTCTGATCAAACCGATATTATTTTATCACCATATATTACAACAGACAGAGATATTGTTTGGGGTGGGCGATATCGGCAATATTTTTATAACGGTCATATTAAAGCAGAAGGAACATTTTTAAGTGATGGCGGTAAAAATTATAAACATGTGCGTTATAAAAAATTTAAGCGTCCGCAACATCGTGGTAACTTGTTTTTGGATGCACGTTATGAAATTAATGATTATTGGTTAGCTAAGCTTGATTTGAATTATGCTTCTGATCAGTATTATTTGAAAGATATGTCGCTTAGCGGGCAAGATGATGCATGGTTAACTTCAAAACTTTCTTTTGAGAGATTTAAGGGGCGTGATTATGCAACAATTGAAGGGTATTATTATAAGCTTACCAGCCCCAGTTTGAGGTCGCGCAATAAACGTGAATATTTTGATAGAATGAAGGATTTGCCATTGGTGGTGCCGTTTATGGAATATGAACATATTTCAGAACCGGGCATTTTGGGATCTTATTTTAAAACAAATCTTAGTGAGGCTTCCGTTTATAGGGATAATGATGAGGCAAGTCATCGTGCTTCTATGATTAATTCTTGGGAATTGCCTTATACAAGTAATTTTGGTGAGCAATATAAATTAGTAGCGTCATTGAAATCTGATTTGTATTATGTTGATGATTATCAGTATCAAAAAGATGTGTATTATGATGGTACATTGGCTCGTGTTTTTCCGCAGGTCGGTTTGGAATGGCGGTTGCCGTTTGTTCGGGCAACAGATACAACACGGCAAATTATTGAACCGGTTGTTGTAGCTTCTTTTGCACCGGATAAGGAAATAGATTTAGATAAAATTCCTAATGCGGACAGTGCAGATATAGAATTTGATGATGCAAATATTCTTAATTTGGATAGATATGCTGGGTATGACCGTAATGACAGCGGCAGTCGTGTCAGCTATGGTTTTAATTGGAGTTCCTATGGTGATATTATGGGACGGACATCAGCATTTATCGCGCAGACATATCAAATTTCTCAGGACAATGCTTTTATGGAAGCTATCGGGGAAGAAAGTAAATTTTCAGATTATGTCGGACGTATTTATGCCAGTCCGCATAGATATCTGGATTTGAATTATCGGTTT
>JAGCRL010000164.1 GCA_017964705.1 Alphaproteobacteria bacterium | reverse complement strand
GTTGGAGAATTCTTTAAAAATCGTGCCCATGGTTTTTTCAATAACCTTGAAAACATCTTCCTGAGTAGCAAAAGACATTTCCATATCAAGCTGATAAAACTCACCCGGCGAACGATCGGCACGCGGGTCTTCATCTCTGAAACACGGAGCAATTTGAAAATAACGGTCAAAGCCCGAAACCATAATTAATTGCTTAAACTGTTGCGGTGCTTGCGGAAGAGCGTAAAACTTTCCCGGATTCAAACGTGAAGGTACCAAAAAATCGCGTGCTCCTTCCGGTGATGAAGAAGTCAAAATCGGAGTTTGAAATTCCGTAAAGCCCTGTTCCATCATCAAGCGACGCATTTCGGCTATAACCTTTGAACGCAACATTATATTGTTGTGAATACGTTCACGACGCAAATCCAAAAAACGATATTTCAAGCGCAACTCTTCCGGCTCGTTGCCTTCACCGAACACTTGAACAGGCAAAACTTCAGCCTCAGAATAAACCTCAACTTCCGAAACCTGAATTTCAATATCTCCGGTCGGCATATTTTTATTGACGCTTTCGCGCGCTACCACTTCGCCGATAAAGCCAACAACACTTTCTACGCGCAAATCTTGAATTTTTTCAAACAAAGCGGACGAACTGTCAAACACACATTGTGTAATACCGTAATGATCTCGTAAATCCACAAAGCATAAATTACCTAAATTGCGTTTACGATGAATCCAACCGGCAAGTTTTACTTTCTTACCGATATCTGCGGCTCTGAGTTCGCCGCAAGTATGTGTACGATATTCGTTCATAGTTTCCTCTTTGTTAAATTGATAACTTTTTCTGTTCTAAAGCTAATTTTGCAGAAAATCAACCCTAAATTAAAAAAATCTTAAGCAATATTTATTATTATCTTCGACGGAGAAAAATTATGCAGTTGATTGAAACAAATGAAAAACTGGCAGAATTTTGCGAGATTTTGCAAAAACAGCCCTTTATAACCGTTGATTCTGAATTTATTCGCGAACACTCTTATTATCCGCAACTTTGTTTGTTGCAGGTGGCATATGACGGTGGAAGTGCCATTATTGACCCGTTAGCTCATCTTGATTTAACGCCGTTTTTTGAAATTTTACAAAATCCGAAAATTGTTAAAGTGTTTCATGCCGGTCGTCAGGATATAGAGATTTTTTATAATCTCTCGGGAAAATTGCCGCAAAATGTTTTTGATACGCAAATTGCGGCCATGGTTTGCGGTTTACCGGAAAATATCGGTTACGGTAATTTGGTTCATGAGGTTACACATGTTGATTTGGATAAATCACAACGTTTAACCGACTGGAGTCTGCGTCCTTTGGATGAAAAACAACTGCAATATGCCATTTGCGATGTTACTTATTTGGTAGACTGTTACAAATATTTGCAAAAATATCTGCAAGAAAAAGACCGTTGCGATTGGATAAAAGAAGAAACCGGCGCTCTTTGCGATATCAAATGTTATGAATGCCGGCCGGAAGATGCTTGGTTGAGAATAAAACACAACAGCCATTCTCAACGTTTTCTCTCTGCCTTAAAGTATTTGGCGGAATGGCGCGAAAAACGGGCACAAAAATTCAATACACCGCGCTCCGGTATCTTAAAAGACGAAACCTTATTGAATATTGCCAGCAGTTTTCCGAAAAATATTAACGATTTAAGACAGGTCCGCAACCTTAAATCCGATATTGTCAACGGACGCTTGGGAGCCGAAATTCTTGAAGTTCTGCAAAAAGCGGAAGAAAATCCTATTAGCGCGGAAGAATGCTCTGCCGACCGCAAGCTGGTTTGTCATATTCCGAATCATGAACAAAGTTTGGCGGAAATCTTAAAATTGCTGCTTAAAATTAAAAGTCAGGA
Organism: Alphaproteobacteria bacterium; assembly: GCA_017964705.1. Classification (GTDB taxonomy): domain Bacteria; phylum Pseudomonadota; class Alphaproteobacteria; order RF32; family CAG-239; genus CAG-267. The sequence continues at coordinate 1,556 of JAGCRL010000164.1, read as the reverse complement.
AGCCGGCGTGGTGGCACGTTTGATTGCTACGGACGAAGATTTACGTTATATCATCTTAAATCAGCCGGAAAATACCCCTACTTTACACGGCTGGCGTTATGAAATCTTCGGCAAATTCGCCGAACAACTCTGCAAAGGAAAACTCTCCATTACTTATAATCCGAAGAAAAAACGCATTGAGTTGGTGTGAAAATCAGTCTTTAAGTTTATTTAATTCAATATTTTCGCTCAAAAAAATAACCAATTGACAATTTTATTTTTATAAAATATCTTGAGTTCACATTAGTTGATTACTAATGTGAGGTTTGAAACCCTCTTAATGGTTGTCTGTCAAATCAGATGTAAAAGCTACCTTTTTGCTAACGGCAGGAAGGTAGCTAATAAGATGTATTTTATATCAAATAAGCTACACTATTACCATTAATAGGTTTCAACTTCCTGCCACCTCTAATCAAGGTGGTCGTTTTATTTATAAAATACAATATACGGAGTAAGAAAAGATGGTAAAAAGAACAACATTAAAGGAATTTATCTGTAAATATCATAAAATGTTAATTGGATTTGTTGTAATAATGTTCATTATAATTTTATTGGCAATTAGCATTATATTTAGAGGAGATAATTTCTCTTGCAATAACAATACAATGAAATATGCACAATCACTTTTTAAAGATATTTTCCCTGAAACAAAAATTCAATTCAGAAACCCACAACTATTAGAAAAGCAAAGCAACCATTTAAAATGCAGAGTTGACACAGATGATCCAGATGTTCCGGAGATGTATTATGATGTTAAAAAGGATTTTAATGGAAATATTGATGTATCTATAAATTCTGTTAAAGATTTATTATCTACGCAAATGGGAAATTTACTAAATGAATTCACGAGAGATATTCTAAGTGATACTACCAATCAATATCACATAAATAGAACAATTGACCAAATTAGCCATATTGTAGCTAACACTAGAGTATTATTTAGTAATAACAATGATTATAAAATGCTAACGGAAGAAGTCATTATTAACGCTCGTCTAATTCCTGATGATATGTATAATACGGATGGTTTTATAAATGATTTTAATGGTAAAGTTATACTAAAACCGAGTGACAAGAAAAATTCAAATGATAAAGGTGCGTTTATAGTTGAATATCATCATATTCCTAAAGAAGTGTGCAGACAATTAGCAACTTATGATTGGGTTGATAAAGGTTTTATTGCTCTTATGGCTACGGATAGTGATGATAGTGATGAATTTGATAAAATTACATTATCTAACTGTAGAGATATTGAGAAAGATTCTACAGCAATATCTTGTGGAAATAGAATGCAGAGAAATGTCGCCACAAAAGGATGTAGTGGTAATTATAACACCCTATTACTCAAATTTTATTAAAAGGTATTAAATTACAATAAATGAAACTCCACCGGCTCACGCCGGTGGTATCATTTTAGGTCAAGCCAAGCTTGTCCTAAATCTTCGCGTCCTTGATATTCTATATAGCGTTGTATCACTGCCTCATTAACCCCTACGGTACTGACAAAATACCCATCT
>JAGCRL010000163.1 GCA_017964705.1 Alphaproteobacteria bacterium | reverse complement strand
TTATAAGCCTCATAAATTCCCAACTCTTGAGCTTTTCCTTCACATTTGTTGGCAAGCAAAATAACAGGTTTTTTACTTTTTCTGACCAAATTAGCAAAATGTTCGTCATATGCTTGTAGGCCGGCTCTTGCATCAAATAAAAATAAGACAACATCAGATTCATCAATGGCGCGCTTAGTTTGTTGCCACATTCGTTGCTCCATTTTCCCTTCTGTAGCTTCCTCATAACCAGCCGTATCAATAACAATTAAATCTAGATCTTTATACTTTGCGGAAATTTCTTTGCGATCACGAGTAACTCCCGGTAAATCATGTACCAGAGCCAATTTTTTACCAACTAAACGATTAAATAAGGTTGACTTACCAACATTTGGTCGTCCAACAATAACAACCCTTAAGGCCATTTTGATATCCTCTATCCTAAAACAATTCAAGCATAGCTATAACATTAAGAATGAAATTATTCAAGGGTTTATTAGGCTGCTAAAAATTCTTTTTTCTGTTCATCAAAAAAGTTTGGCCAAATTTGGCAACATTCCGCCAAAATCAATTTCATTATTCGGCGAACAGAAGGATGGGCCGCTGTATGACATCTAAGTGAAAAAATATGTTTCCATTCAGTAACATTTGCCGTCATAATCATATCTGCTTTAGTAGAATGAGGTAAAATCATCCGCAACTGATCGGCCTTAGCACCCAATTCAGCCATTTTCATATAGTGTTTTTCAATTTCATTTATAGCATCAAACCAAATATAATACATTTCAGAATCTTTTTCTATATTACATGGCTCTAATACAGCTAATTCCCCGCCGAATTTCCCTTTAGAATAATTACAATATCTGGTAGATTCTATAGAAAAAGAAGCTAACCTATGCCTTGTAATATCTTTATAAGCCCCTAAATCACAAATCGAATGCGTTGTAACATAATTATGCAATTCAGAAAAGCGAGATTGCTGTACGCCTTCAATTTTCAAATCAGAAAAAAATAAAGAAGAGTTATCTGCAATATAAAAAGTTGGAATACCAATTTTTAAAAGAAAATCATGAATATTATATTGTCTGGCTACATCTCGAAAAGAACGCATATTTCCGGAAACAACAATAACTTCTTGATTGATAAGGGGATCTTTTTCTAATGAACAATAAAGGCCGCGGATATCTCTCATTGTAAATATACGACTATTATGGGCGGTATTAGGCATAGAAAATATAACATTAGCATGCTCAATAACAGACTCATGACCGCTTTTTAAAATACCACTGATGAAAGGAAGGGCAGTTTCTTCAGTTATTTTATTTTCAGATTTATAACAGGTTCGCCCGCAACGCTCTATATGCGTACAAATATCATCAATTTTATTTAAGGGATAAACTTCCGTTTTTTCTTTAACTAGCTTAACCATAAATTCCTCTCTAGTTTTATTTAAAGACAATCACATCGGCATCATCTGAAACTGCAATAACCTTTTCTTGTGCGGCAATTAAACCATTACTGATATCTACTCCCAAATTGGTCTTTGCATTAACAGTTCCGGAAAGAGCATTAATTTTCAAAATTTTTCCATTAGAAAATGCCAATAGAATATTATTATTAAGCATCAAAGGTGGTGCAGCATAAATAATGGCTTTTCCGGTGTCTTCATCATACAAATGTTCTTGAATATCTAAAGACTAAACAATATCTCCGCTTTCTTTATCAACCGCATAAAGAATATTTCTGTTAGATATAACAAACAAATAATTACCGACCAATAGCATATTTTGCATAGACCCTATTTCTTTTTCCCAAAGTTTATCACCGCTTCTCATGTCCAAAGCGAGCATACTATTGCTATTACTAATTGCATAAATCACGCCGTTCTCAACGATAGGGCAGGCCCCGATGGTATTAATTTCTGTAGAAGAACTTACTTGTTTATTAGCAACAAGCATAGAAGACCACAAAGGAGTTCCGACTGTGGAATTCAAAACAACAATTTCTCCGTTAGAAAATCCGGCAACAACAACATTTTCTTCCGGGTCATAGGCCGGGCTGGCACCACCGGCAATAACGGTATCTTCATGAGCAACACTAAATTTCCATAATTCTTTACCGGTGTTTTTATCTAAAGCATAAAGAGTATTATCAACTGTTTGTACTAACAACATACTAGCTGTGATTGTTGGCGCAATACGAATAGGAGATTCCATTACTCGACGCCATTTAGATTTTCCGGTATCTGCACTCATTGCAAAAACACCACCAAAACCTGTTGTGGCATACAAAGTATTATTATCAACAGCTAAACCGGAGGCTCTGCTTTTAGTATCTTTAAATCCACCGATATTAGCTTTTAGCTTATTATCCCAGATTCGCTTTCCATCTTTCAAACCAAAAGCACTAACGGTTCCACGACTATCCATAACATAAATCTTATTATTCATAACAACAGGAGCTGCCATGATAATATCCCGTTTGTTGATTCCTTTACCAAAGTTTGCGGCCCATTGTTCTTTAAGTGTGAAACCAGCCTTTATATTTCCAACAATATGTTGAGGATTAACCCCGGTTTGAGACCAAGAAGGATTAATAACAGCCGCCGGTAAAGTTGTAATCTTTTTATGACTGACTACACTTCCAACATCATAATCTTCTAAAACAGAAAGACGAGTACCCTGAGGTAATTTTTTATTCTGGGAACATGCGACTAAGCTTAATACAACTCCACACAAACAAAGTCCTCTACTTAACCAGTGCATAGCAAACTCCTTAATCAACAGATAAAAATAAAATTACTTTTGTGCATCATTTATAGATGTCAACATATCATTAATTCTAGCACGAAATTCATCAGAAATTCGACTATTCTTCAACAACTCTTGATAAATACTTTTTGCTTTTTCGTAGTCTTTGTTTTGAATGGCAGACATAGCTAACAGTTCTTCTGCCATATCTTTCCAAGAACTGTTTTTGTTGTTAACAATATTAGATAATAACGCTTCAATAGAGGCATAAGGTGCAGAATCAATTTTATAAGTTGCAAGTTTAATAGCTGCAATTTCTTTAATTTTATCAATCGCCTTATCATCATCAATCAATTGCTGCAAAAGGTTCAAAGCTTTTTCTTGTTTACCATTATCTAATAGTATATTGGCAATCTGCAATCTTGCCATATCCCGATAGAGTCCTTTCTCGGAATTAACAATATTCTCAAGTTCAGTGATATTGTTTTCATAATTTGGATTAGATGTCAAAGCCTGAATATACTGAACATTTCTTTGTTGTGCCTTTTGAATGCGCCACTGTCCGATTTTTTCATATCCGACAACAATAGATAAAGCAAGAATTAAAACAAAGAGAATAACTCCGCCATACTTATTAATAAGATTCTTAAATTTTTCATTTCTAACTTCTTCATCAACTTCTTCAAAAAAAGCCTTTTCCTCATCTAAATTAAAATAAGGGTTAGAACGTTGTTTCTTTTCTGTATTAGGTGTAGTTTCTAATTTTGTTTTCTTAGCCATGACTAAAATATCCTCTCATAAAATATATTTGATACAAATATAAGATAAAAAAGTGATATCATGCAATTAAAATATCAATTTAATTACCAATTAATTTTCTGATAACGAAATCCTTAATCCACAACAAATCGGCAACAGAAAGACGACTTCCAAACGTCAAGACCCTGTCATCGCTAATGATTGCCATATTATATCTACCTATAGTCGGATTATATCCCAATTCAATATTTTCCACAATGTCAGTTGGTAAAGATTCTTTTCGAATTAAAATATTAAATAACTGTTCAGTAACAGAAATGCTGTTATCTTTCAAAATTAAAGTATAAGAGGTAAATAATCTTGCTGTAAAATAAGCCAAAGCCAAGATGACTAACAATCCGATAGCCCAATAGAGTAAAGGAATTTTTACTCCAATAATTGTTAGATAAATTCCCCCCGCTAATAAAATAAGCGTTGTAAAAATAGAAATAAATAACAATAGGGTGCTAGGTATATCCCAATATATTCCCTTTGGCTTGATAATAGTAGCATCTTTTTTCTCTGTAATATCAAAAATTTCCGGAGCAGGAAACAGACCGCTGGCAATAAAAGGCAATTTTCCTGTAGCGCCAAGCTCTTTAATTGATTTATCCAAATCCGCACAGTCCCTTTGTGTCAATCCTCTATCCGTAACACTAAGTGCCGGCAGGTTAAGCATTTTGGCATAACTCTCCCATGTTTTCCGAATATTTTTATTTTTGGTAGAAATATAAAGAGGAATAATTTTATTGCTATCTTGATGATAAAGATCAATAATATAACGATTTTTATTAAATAATCCTGATTGTACAAATAAAACACGTAAACGTACACCTATATAATTGGATAAGGGTTCATTAAATTTATGTTTAACTCCGACTGCCGGACGATAAATTATCTGAAAATTTTTGCCGTCAAAATAAAATTTTTTATAGCGAATAAAAGAAAGAGTGCAATAGATAATAATACCTAATGCAATTAATACCACAATAAGTGCAAACAATTCTACAAGCAGGAAAGACTGCCCATTATCTTTATCAGCCTTTATAAAACTTATTAGTTCAAAAAAACCTAACCAAAGCATAACTAAACCAAAAAAACAACCACAAGAGCTCCATAAAATAGAAGATCTGTCTATAACGGTAGCAGGAAGCTTTTTAAAGTCAAATTTGAGCTTTGTACTAAAATGGTCAGGAACATGAATGAGCATGATAATCTCCGTAAAAAATCTAAATTTTCATCTATTATATAACATCTAAAAAAAATTCACTCTTTTTTTAGATATTAGAATAAAAATGTTTAAAACTTTTCTTGTTTTTCTGATATTTTTTTGTTAAAAGAGAATAAAAGAAAGGAAATACATGCAAAATTCAGAATGTGGGCAGTGTGGTGGTTGTATCTATCGTGAACTTTCCGAAGAACTATATCGTAAGCATAAAGAAGAAGATTTTCATCGAACGATTTATCAACTAAAAAATAAAACAGTTTCTTTTGATAAGCCGATTTTTATAAGTGATGGAAAAAGACGTCGCGCAAGTCTGGCCTTTATTTCAGATAAAGGAAAACTAAAACTTGGATTTAATGAACAATCAAGTCATAATATCATAAATATTAAGAGTTGCCCGATGTTAGAAAGCAAACTTAATGACATACTACCCATGTTACATAATTTTATGGAAGAATTTTGCAGTTTAAAAATTACCATAAAAAATAAGAAGAAACTTGAAACTTATACAATAAAAAACGGAACTGTAAATTTACTAAGTGCAGATAATGGAATAGATATAGTTTTAACTATAGATAGACAACCTGCTCTGGAACATCGTCTGTTAATAGCAGATTTTGTGAACTCAATTTCAGAAATAATAATATTCTCTTGGCAAATTAAAAATCAAAAGCCTGAAACCATCATTGAAAAAAGTTCGCCGGAGTTGCATGTCGCAGATTTTCAGGTGGAAATTCCTCAAAATATATTTTTACAAGCATCAAAAGTTGCAGAAAATGCAATGATAAATAAAGTTTTGGAGTATTTAGGCGATACTAAAGGCAAAATAGCGGATTTGTTTTGCGGACTGGGAACTTTCACATATCCGTTAGCTAAAATCAAAGGGAACAATATCATTTCTGCCGATTCGTCAGCGGAAGCTTTAGATGGGTTACAAAAAGCTCTAAACCATAATCAAATAAAAAATGTAAAAGTAGTTAATAGGAATTTATTTAAATACCCTTTTGATGAGACAGAGTTGAAAGGATTAGAGGCAATTGTGATGGATCCACCACGAGCTGGAGCACATGAACAGTGTCGGGAAATATCAAAATTACCGCCAGCAAGTCAGCCTAAAAAAATTATTTTTATTTCATGTAATCCTAAAACTTTTATATATGATGCCGA
>JAGCRL010000162.1 GCA_017964705.1 Alphaproteobacteria bacterium | reverse complement strand
TCTATTTATGGTGATCACTCTGATGTGATGGGTTGTCGCCAAACTGGATTTGCAATGCTTTGCTCTAATTCAGTTCAAGAAGCAGGTGATATGGCTGCAATTGCGCAGACTTCTACGTTGCGTTCTCGGGTTCCGTTTATGCATTTCTTTGATGGTTTTAGAACTTCACATGAAATTAAAAAGATTAAATTACTTTCTGATGATGATTTGCGGGCTATGTTAGATGGTGTGGATTATAAATTTGCCGCTAAACATGCACTGCGTCCGGAAGCTCCGGTTATCAGAGGTACTGCACAAAATCCGGATGTGTTCTTCCAAGGTCGTGAAGCAGCTAATAAATATTATGATGCTGTGCCGGGTATTGTTCAGGAAGAAATGGATAAATTTGCAAAAATTACCGGTCGGTCTTATCATGTTGTTGATTATACCGGTGCAAAAGATGCTGAAAATGTTATTGTGGTTATGGGAAGCGGTGCAGAAACCGTGGAAGAAGCCATTGAATATTTGAATGCTCACGGAGCTAAATTAGGTGTCTTGAAAGTTCGTTTGTATCGTCCGTTCCCGGCTGAAGCTTTGATTAAAGCATTGCCGGCAACAGCAAAGGTTGTTTCGGTATTGGATCGTACCAAAGAGTCCGGTTCTCTCGGCGAACCATTGTATTTGGATGTTGTTACGGCATTGTCTCAGGCATTTTCTAATGGTAAAATTGCTCAACTGCCGAAAATTTATGGCGGTCGTTACGGCTTGTCTTCTAAAGAATTTACACCGGCAATGGCTAAAGCAGTATTTGATAATGCTGTTTCAAAAAATCCGATTAACAGTTTTACGGTTGGTATTACTGATGATGTTACACATAAATCTTTGGCATATGATGCTAACTTTGATGTGGAACCGGATGATGTTGTTCGTGCGGTATTCTTTGGTTTGGGAGCTGACGGTACTGTTGGTGCCAATAAAAACTCTATTAAGATTATTGCAGAAGATGCTGGTAAGTACGGACAAGGATATTTTGTTTACGACTCGCGTAAATCCGGGTCTATGACAACTTCCCACTTGCGTTTTTCAGATAATCCGATCAGATCTGCTTATCTGATTAATCAGGCTGATTTTGTGGCTTGTCACCAATTCCAATTTATGAATAAGGTTGATATTTTACATATTGCTAAAAAAGGCGGAACATTCTTGTTGAATGCACCTTATAAGCATGATGAAGTATGGAACCATTTGCCAATTGAAGTGCAAGAACAAATTATTGAGAAAAAGCTGAAATTCTATACTATTAATGCAGTAGAAGTGGCTCGTGCTACCGGTATGGGCGCCCGCATTAATACCATTATGCAGGCTTGTTTCTTTGCAATTTCTAATATTCTTCCGAAAGATGAAGCTATTGCACAGATTAAAGCAGCAATTAAAAAGACATACTCTAAGAAAGGTGATGCCGTGGTTCAAAAGAATTATGCTGCGGTTGATGCCTCTTTAGAGCATATGTTTGAAGTTACTTATCCTGATCATGTTACTTCAACATATCATCGTTTGGCACCGGTTCCGGCTGATGCTCCGAAATTTGTTCAGGGATTGACGGCAAAATTGATTGCCGATAAAGGAGATTCTATTAAAACTTCTGAACTTCAGGAAGTTGTTGACGGAACATGGCCGACAGGAACAACCCAATTTGAAAAACGTTGTATTGCAACTGAAATTCCGGTTTGGGATCCGACGGCTTGTATTCAATGCGGTAAATGTTCTATTGTTTGCCCACACGGTGTTATCAGAATGAAAGTAGCTGATGATGCTCAATTAGCTGGCGCACCGGCAACTTTGAAACGTGCAGACTATAAAGGTAAGGAATTTGCAGGTAAGAAGTTTATGTTGCAAATTTCGGCAGAAGATTGTACCGGTTGCGGTTTATGTACTTCTGCTTGTCCGGCTAAAAATAAAGAAAATCCGGAATTGCATGCTATCAACATGGATCACATTGAAAATCATTTGGATGTTGAAAAAGAAAATTGGAAATTCTTTGAAACTTTGCCTTATGTTAAACGGACAGAAGTTCAAAAGAATTTACCAAAAACAACTCAGATGATTCAGCCGTTGTTTGAATTTTCAGGAGCTTGTGCCGGTTGCGGTGAAACACCATATATTAAGTTGTTAACTCAACTCTTTGGTGATAGAATGGTGGTTGCTAATGCAACGGGTTGCTCTTCTATTTATTCAGGTAATTTACCGACTACTCCTTATACTAAGGATGAAAAAGGTCATGGTCCGGCTTGGGCAAACTCTTTGTTTGAAGATAATGCCGAATTCGGTTTGGGTATGCGTATATCTATTGACCAAAGTGAAGAGAAGGCAAAACATTTGCTTAACGGCTTAAAAGATAAATTAGGTGGAATTGCTGATAAAATCTTGGCTAATCCGCAAACAACAGATGCGGAAATTGATGCTCAACGCGATAATGTTAAAGAATTGCGTGCTCAATTGGCTAAGATGAACAGCGAAGAAGCTAAGTTGCTTAACGAAGTTGCTGATTATCTTATCAAGAAATCGGTATGGATTATCGGTGGTGACGGTTGGGCTTATGATATCGGCTTTGGCGGTTTGGATCATGCAATTGCATCCGGTCGTAATGTTAATATCTTGGTTGTTGATACAGGTGTTTACTCTAATACCGGTGGTCAACAGTCTAAGGCTACACCGATGGGCGCTTCTGCTAAATTTGCAACAGCCGGTAAAGACCTGCCTAAGAAAGATTTGGCAATGATTGCTATGTCTTATGGCAGCGTTTATGTGGCACAAGTTGCTATGGGCGCTAATGACAGCCAAGTTATTAAAGCTATGAATGAGGCTGAAGCTTATGACGGTCCGTCTTTGATTATTGCTTACTCTCACTGTATCGCACAAGGCTTTAACTTGGCTGAAGGTTTGAGCCATCAAAAGGCTGCTGTTGAGTCAGGTTCTTGGCCGTTGTA
>JAGCRL010000161.1 GCA_017964705.1 Alphaproteobacteria bacterium | reverse complement strand
TGCCAAGAAAATAAATTACCTCCGGATTACCACCGCTATGTAACACCAAAATATATAGTAGAAAACACAAATCGTTGCGATTCAGTACTTAACGGCTATGGTTTGACTTATGGAATTTTTACAAAAGATTTAACATATTATTGGAACTTGAACGGACAACTTGATGTGATAGGCAATGAAATTGGATTAGCTCCATTACCGAATTTAAATGCAGTAGTAGAAAAGTATCTTCCTAAAATTATCTATACAGGTCCCTTTTGGCATGAAAAACTGCATAAGCAAAAAAAGGACGTTGCCGTACATTGGATTGATCCAAAATTAAGAGATAAATATTATGAACAATCCATATTTATAGATATGTTTATCTTAAAACCGGAATATCAAGCGCAGAGAAGATGTCGCCCCGACAAAAATAACAAGAATTGGAAATATTATTATTATAAGGATAGACAATGACATCTATGGTAAAAAAAGTTACATATGCATTTTTAAGCTTATATTTAATATTTTGTATTGGTCTGCTTTGTTGGGTAGTGATTTATAGCGGTTCCGGAGATGGTGATACATTAGAACATGTTCATTCTTCGTGGTTAGTTTATCATGGAAAAATTCCCTATAAAGATTTTTTTCAACACCATAATCCGCTTTTATGGTATTTAGGTGCACCCTTTGTAGGATTTTATGAATACACACTTCGAGCGGTAGATGCCGCCAATATGTTAGCTGTTACATCTACGGCACTAACAATGTTTTATATTTATCGTATGCATAGTAAATTTCTAACCAATCGGCTGGGAGGCTTAATTTCTGCCGCATTTTGCGCAATTCCGCAGGATAGTTTATACAATAAAGACTTTAAGCCGGATAATTTTATGACAACCTGTTTAATAATCGGCATATACTATCTTTTGTCTTACATAAATAAAAAGCATTTAACCAGTTTAACTGTTTCATTTTTAATTTTCTTTGCAGCTTTTATGTTTACGCAAAAAGCAGCACTTATTTTAATATCAATCGGTGGAATTATCTTATATTTATTATACCAAAAGAAAATGAAATGGCAAGATTGCATAGAAAGCGCAATTTTACCGATATTAATATATATGGCATTTCTAGCATTTCTTTTTAATCAAGATATATTGGCTTTTTATTTTAAGGCAAACTTTGAACTAAATTCACATATTCCTGCTGTTTTTGATGTTCGCCGTTTCATTCATCCAAGTCCAGAGATGTATATTCCGATTTTACTTTCTTTATATGCTTTAGCAAAATGCACATATAAAGGAAATCTATATGTTAAAATTATAAGCATAATATTTATAGCTGAGTTTATTATAAGGCAATATTACTTCACTCCATTTGTATATTATTTCGCTTTTTTACATGCAATATCTTCAGTATTGGCAGGTGTCGCAGCAGTGGATATTGTTAAAAAAAGAAGATACTTAATTTGGGCATTTGTTGGATATTTTGCTGTTTTAGGGGGAATTTATGCAAATAAATACAGCCAAAGAATAACAGTTGGAGATAGTTTTAAATATGGTGCTGCCGGATTTGTTTTAGATAATACAAATCCTTGTGATTATGTGTTAAATGGTTATAGAATTGGCTATAATTTATTTAATAAAGATGTTGATTTTATTTGGAATTTAAAGGGGCAGATAGATGTTATTGCTGCAACAATAGGTATTCTTCCATTGTCAGATCTAGAGAGCCTCATTCGTAAATATAGGCCAAAGATTATTTATGGTGGAAATTATTATGATACATATCGTGAATATAGAGGATCAATAGGTAAATATCCGATACATTGGATAAGTAAACATCTTTTAAACGAGATGTATAGTCCTTTAAATCGCGATGACTTATATATCTTAAAACCGGAATATCAGCAGCATGATTGTCGCTATAATCCGCGTACAAAGTCATATGAGTATTATGATATTTATTAGCAAAAATTTTACCATTCGTTTCTTATAATATATAAAGAAGTACTTTGAAGGAGGATGCCCATGAGAGTAATCATCAAGTCAGATTATGAAGAAGTAACGGATTGGGCAGCAACTTATATTGCCTATCGTATAAAAAGAGCCAAGCCTACAGCCGTTAAACCATTTGTTTTAGGTCTCCCAATGGGGGATACCCCTAAAGGAATGTATAAAAAACTAATAGAATTAAATCATGCCGGAAAACTATCTTTTGCAAATGTAGTTATTTTTTGTATGAATGAATTTATCGGGCTAGATAAAAAAGCTCCTCAAAGTTGTCATAGCTATATGAATGAATACTTATTAAAACACGTAGACACTAAAGCTGCAAATATCTATATTCTCGATGGCAACACTAAAAATTATGAAAAAGAGTGTGCAAATTTTGAATGAGCTATTCGCCAGAAAGGGGGAATAGATTTATTTGTTGGGGGT
>JAGCRL010000160.1 GCA_017964705.1 Alphaproteobacteria bacterium | reverse complement strand
TTTAGGATAAAACAAATAAAACCGTAAATAAAATTCCATAAATAAAGCGGTAAAATTAAACGTGTAATTTTGCGGATAAAAAATTCTTTATAGTTACGCTTAAGGTTTAGAAAATATCCAGAAGCAAACATAAACAGCGCAATATGATAATTTTGATAGCGCAAAAGATTATGAAAGTTCAGATAATCAAAATGTCCGATATGCCCGTCAACAATCATTAAAATAGCAATAATGTAGAGCATCTTAAAAGTATTTTCAGTAGTTTTTTGCATTGTTAACCTTTTTTAAAAAGTTTTCTGATATCATCCTCGCAATAATAGTTTATAGTTTAAGTTTTAATCTTTGCTTAACAGCTTATATAAACGTAAAATATTTTTATTGATGTGTATAAAAAACAAAAATTACTTTATGTTTTAGTGCAATCTTTTAAGTTGATGCTGAATGATTTAGGGAGGAAGAATGTCTTCTTTTTTTGAAGTAACTACACCAGTTAATGATGAATGGCTGGAAGATAATACCGGGCGCCGCCGTATCAGCGGGCAAGGTGTTATGTTGTTTTTATACAGTGTCATTGTTAGCTTTGCGTTGATTTTGGTGGTCAGCAAAAACTTTGAAACACCAGAACAAATTTTGGCGGAAGAGCAATTAGCAGAGGAAGGAAAGCGGGTTAATGAAGAAAAAATTGCCGCAAATAATATGACTCTGCCTGAAGTTTATGTGGATGAAAATGTTACCGAAATAGAAAGTTTTGATAACCCTACTGTTGAGTGGACAGTGCAAGGGGAAGAAAATCAGCCGGAAGTTAAAGACGAAGTGCTGATAGTAGAAAAGGGTGATCACTTTATCGGTATTTTGCAAAGATTAGGTATGGAATATAATGAAGCCAGCCAAATTACCAGTGCCTTAAAGAAAGTCGGCTATGATGTTCGCAGTTTGCAAGCTGGGCAAAAAATTAATATTACTAAAACAGTTGATGTGCCGTTTGGTGAATTGCTCAGTGTTGATAAAATTGTTATAGAGCCTTCGGCAAGTGTTAAATATATTGTGACACGTAACGAAGATGAAAAATATGTTGCTGAAGCAGAACAACAAGAACTTAAAAATGAAAATAAAACCATCAGCGGAACTATTCGTAATTCTTTGGCGGCAACTATGCGTAATGCTGGTGTACCGCAAAGTGTGGTCAGCAATTTTGCCAACATTTTTACATATAAAGTAAATTTCCGCTCGGATATTAAGGCCGGAGATACTTTCAGAGTAATGTATGACCGCAAAATGGCGCCGGACGGAAGGGTGGTTAAAAACGGTAATATCCTTTATGCAGAATTAAATTTGGGGCGTCGTAACAAGATTACATTATACCGTTATAAAGATGCTTCTGGCAATGTGGACTATTATGATGAAAAAGGTATGGCATTAAAACGTGCTTTGGTTCGTAAGCCGTTAGAGTTTTCTTCTGCACGTGTTTCTTCACACTTCGGTTGGCGTCGTCATCCGATTTTGAAGCAACGGATTTTACATAGCGGGGTTGATTATGCAGCACCGATGGGTTCCAGAATCTACGCCAGCGGTGATGGAGTGATCCAACGGGCTCAATGGGCTCAAGGTTATGGGCGGTATGTGGTTATTCGCCATAATTCCGAATATTCTACCGGCTATGCGCATATGAGCGGTTTTGCTCGCGGTATTAAACCGGGGGTTCGGGTTAAACAAGGGCAAGTTATCGGCTATGTAGGTTCAACAGGTCGTTCTACCGGTCCGCATTTGCATTTTGAGATTATGAAAAACGGTAAAAAAGTTGATCCGCTTAAAATTAAAGCGGCAACCGGTGCTAACTTAGCTGGTGCTGATTTGCGTAAGTTTAAGCAAGAAGTATCACGAATTGTGGCGATGGTTGAAAAAGATTCTAAACTTGCTTCTAAGTAATTTTTGGTTTAGTAAAATAATTTCGGTAATAGAGTTTGGGTGATTAGGCTGATTTTACAAGCAAAGCCCCCTTCAAAAAGGGGCTTTGTTTTATGCGTAGTAAAAATTAAATGAGATTATTTAGCGTTTCAAAAACAAAAAGAAAAGGGGTAGAATATTGTTCTAACCCTTTGATTTTATTGGTACGCCCGAGGCGATTCGAACGCCTGACCCACAGCTTAGAAGGCTGTTGCTCTATCCAGCTGAGCTACGGGCGCATGGACAAACATTTTATTAGATGATTTGTTTTGATTTGTAAAGAGTTTTTTTAGTAAAAAATGAAAAATGTTGTGTTATTTTAAATAAATCTGTTAAGATTATTTTATATGTTTATTTTTTTTAAGGAATTTGATGCGAAAGCTGGGCTGGTTAGTGGCAATATTTTTAATGGCAAATGTTTTTTTTGTGCATTTGGCGTTATTCAAGCATTGTGATGCGTACTATTCCACCGTGAAAAAGGTTGCAAAAAAGTTTGATCGTCCGCAAATTAAAATTTTTATAACTTACTATAAGCCGTATAGATTGCCAAGTACCAAGAGTATTTTGGTACCGATACAGGTTGGCAGAGATGTTGAACATGAACCTTTTATGAAAGGGCAGTTAAGTGATGGGGATATTGCGTGGTTGCATAGCCGGATGATTGGCGATAACACCGGCGACAATATTTCTGCAAAAAATCGATCGTTTGATGTTTTAACAGCTTACTATTGGGTGTGGAAGCATTATAAAGAAATAGGAAATCCTCGTTATATCGGCTTTTTTGCACATCGAAAAGGTCTCAATCTGGGCTCGAAATTTGATGTCTATGGGCTTGATTATGGGATAAAAAAAGAAAAAGTTCTGGAATTGTTGAAAAAACATAAGGTGATCAGTTGGGAATGGGAACCGTATATAGATGAAGATGAGGGAATGGTTTATGTTTCAATGTACGAAGATTATAAAATCCATCATCATATTGAAGATTTGGACCAAATGATACGTATTATCGAGCAGAAATATCCTGAAATGAGCGAGACAATGAATGAAATTCTTTACAAAAAAGAACCGCAGGCGGCGTGGAATTTTTTTATTATGGAAAAGAAGTTGGCATTTGAGTATTTTGAAAAATTATTTGATGTTATGTTTGAGCTTGATAAAACAATCGGCGATACGGTTAATCAAAGAGATTTTTACCAGCGCAGAGCATACGGATTTTTGGCAGAAAGATTTTTTGCTATTTGGCTGAAATGGAAGCAGAAACAAGGTGTTGTAGATCCGTATTGGGCAGATGTGGCCGCGTATTAAACAAATTAATTTGCTGATAGGCTTTTAAAGTTGCGATTCGGGTGGGCTTTAAACACATTTAAATTAAAAAATGTTTAAAATTAGGGTTGACAGAGAAAAAAAATATGGTATGTTGCACGCAACCGACTAAAGGGAGCAGTATGTCTGCTTCTTTGGTCTGTTTGTCTTTGAAGCCTTTAAAGGCGGTGTTTTGTTAAATAACCAAGTTATGAAGAATCGGCCGTTGGATAAGGTTTTTGAAAGGCAAGTCGTTTTAATTAATTTAACTTTTAAGGAAATTTGTGATGCCTACAATTAATCAGTTAATTCGTAAATCACGAACACCAAAAGAGAAGAGAAACAAAGTCCCGGCTCTCGATGCGTGCCCGCAAAAATGAGGTGTTTGCACAAGGGTTTATACAACAACCCCGAAGAAACCGAACTCCGCTTTGCGTAAAGTAGCCCGTGTTCGACTGACCAACGGCTCTGAAGTAATCAGCTATATCCCTGGTGAAGGTCATAATCTTCAAGAACACTCAGTGGTGCTGATTAGAGGAGGCCGTGTGAAAGACTTGCCTGGTGTTCGTTATCATATTATTCGTGGTACCTTGGATACTCAAGGAATTGCTAAACGTCGTCAACGTCGTTCTTTATACGGCGCAAAGAGACCTAAATAGGAGAATGCCAGATGTCACGTCGTCATAGTGCTATAAAAAGAGTTGTACTACCTGATGCGAAATATAATGATCAGGTTGTTGCAAAATTTATTAACAATGTTATGGAACAAGGTAAAAAAGCCGTTGCAGAAAAAATCGTTTATTCTGCTTTTGAAATTATGGCTCAAAAATCAAAGCAGGAAGCTTTGGCTGTGTTCCATGAAGCTATTGAAAACGTTAAACCTGTTTTGGAAGTTCGTTCTCGTCGTGTGGGTGGTGCTACATACCAAGTTCCATGCGAAGTTAGAGCAGAGCGTCGTCAAGCGCTTGCTATCCGTTGGATTATTGCTGCAGCTAAGAAACGTTCTGAAACAACCATGACAGATAAACTTGCAAACGAGCTTTTAGATGCTTATGCCAATAGAGGTGCCGCTGTTAAAAAACGCGAAGATACCCATAAAATGGCTGAAGCTAATAAAGCTTTCTCACACTACAAGTTCTAATTTTACAGGAAACATAAGACAATGGCTCGTACACATAAATTGGATTTGTACAGAAATATCGGTATCATGGCGCATATTGATGCCGGTAAAACTACCACGTCAGAGCGTATTTTGTATTACACCGGTTTAACTCATAAAATCGGTGAAGTGCATGATGGTGCTGCTACGATGGACTGGATGGAGCAAGAGCAAGAACGCGGTATTACTATTACATCTGCGGCAACTACTTGCTATTGGAAAGGTTATCGTATCAACCTTATTGATACACCAGGACACGTTGACTTTACAGTTGAAGTTGAACGTTCTTTGCGTGTATTAGACGGTGCCATTACGGTATTTGATTCGGTTGCAGGTGTTGAACCGCAATCCGAGACCGTTTGGCGTCAGGCTGATAAATATAATGTTCCGAGAATTTGCTTCTGTAACAAAATGGATCGAATCGGCGCTAACTTCTATCGCTGCTTGGATATGATTGTAGACCGTTTGGGCGCTCGCCCGATGGCTTTGCAATTACCAATCGGTGCAGAAGCTGATTTTAAAGGCGTGGTTGATTTGATTAACATGAAAGCAATCATTTATACCGGTGATACGGCTGATTCCCCGATTGAAATTCAAGAAATTCCGGCTAATTTGAAAGATAAGGCTGAAGAATATCATGCAAAATTGGTTGAAATGGCTGTTGAAATGGATGACCAGGCAATGGAAGATTTCTTTGAAGGCAAAGAAATCCCTGTTGATACTTTGAAAAAGTGCATCCGTAAAGGTACGTTGGCTATGTCTTTTGTTCCGGTATTATGCGGAACTGCATTTAAGAATAAAGGTGTTCAACCATTGTTGGATGCGGTTATTGATTATCTTCCTTCACCGTTGGATTTGCCTGATGTTTCCGGAACAAAGCCAGGAACAGATGAGGTTATTACCCGTAAGGCCGATGATAATCAACCGTTGAGCGCATTAGCATTCAAAATTATGAATGACCCGTTTGTCGGTTCTTTAACATTTACACGTATTTATTCAGGTGTTATTACCGCCGGTTCTTATATCTATAATTCAGTTAAAGATAAAAAAGAAAGAATTGGTCGTATGCTTTTGATGCATTCTAATAAGCGTGATGATATTAAAGAAGCTTTTGCCGGTGATATTATTGCATTGGCAGGTCTTAAAGATACCACAACCGGTGATACCCTTTGTGATGCAACACACCCGATTATATTAGAAAACATGGTGTTCCCGGATCCGGTTATTGAATTGGCCGTTGAACCGAAAACTAAAGCCGATGTTGAAAAGATGGGCTTGGCTTTGGCTCGTTTGGCAATGGAAGATCCGTCATTTAAGGTTTCTTCTGATCCTGATTCTGGTCAAACCATTATTAAAGGTATGGGTGAGCTTCACTTGGATATTATTGTTGACCGTTTGCGTCGTGAATTTAAAGTTGATGCAAATGTCGGCAATCCGCAAGTTGCTTATCGCGAAACGATTACTAAACCTTGTGATATTGAATATACTCACAAAAAGCAATCCGGTGGTGCCGGTCAGTTCGCTAAGGTTAAAATTAAGTTTGAACCGATGGAAGGCTATACCGGATTTGAGTTTACTAATACCGTTGTCGGCGGTAACGTGCCGAAGGAATATATTCCTGGTGTTGAAAAAGGTTTGCGCTCGGCTATGGATGCCGGTGTTATTGCCGGATATCCGGTAACCGGTGTTAAATGTAACCTCTATGATGGTGGTTACCATGAAGTTGACTCTAACGTTATGTGTTTTGAAATTGCTGCACGTGCTGCTTTCCGTGAAGGTATGCGTCAAGCAGATCCAAAACTCTTAGAGCCGATTATGAAGGTTGAAGTTGTTACACCTGAAGAATATATGGGAGATATTATCGGAGACTTGAACTCTCGTCGTGGTTTGGTAAATGGTATGGATCAACGTGCTAATGCTCGTGTGATTGATGCTCATGTTCCGCTCGCGAATATGTTCGGTTATGTTAATACCTTACGTTCACTTTCTCAAGGTCGTGCACAGTTTACAATGATTTTTGATCATTATGCTGAAGTACCAAGAGAAATTGCTGAAACAGTTAAGGCTAAAAACAGCTAAAGTTTAACCGGGATGGCCGTTGTTGTGCGGCGGTCATTCCATTTTGATTGCTTTGCGGCAATCGTAGTTAGAAATCTTTTTGTTAATATTAGGAGAAGATTAAGATGGCAAAAGAGAAGTTTGAACGCAGTAAGCCACACTGCAACATTGGAACGATTGGTCACGTTGACCACGGAAAAACAACATTAACAGCTGCTATTACAAAAGTATTGGCAGAAAAGGGAGAAGCCGAATTTGTAGATTATGCAAATATTGATAAAGCTCCTGAAGAACGTGCCCGCGGTATTACCATTAATACATCACACGTTGAATATGAAACAGAAAAGCGTCACTATGCACACGTTGACTGCCCAGGCCACGCTGACTATGTTAAAAACATGATTACCGGTGCTGCACAAATGGATGGTGCAATTTTGGTAGTATCAGCAGCAGATGGTCCAATGCCACAAACACGTGAACACATTTTGTTGGCACGTCAAGTAGGCGTTCCTGCAATTGTTGTATATATGAACAAAGTAGACCAAGTAGATGATCCAGAATTATTGGAATTGGTAGAAATGGAAATTCGTGATTTGCTTTCATCATATGACTTCCCAGGTGATGAAATTCCAATCATTAAAGGATCTGCATTGGCAGTATTGGAAAACGGAGATCCGAAGATCGGACATGATTCCATTATTGAATTGATGAATGCAGTAGACAGCTACATTCCACAACCAGATCGTCCAAAAGATTTGCCATTCTTGATGCCAATTGAAGACGTATTCTCAATTTCCGGCCGTGGTACAGTTGTTACCGGTCGTGTAGAACGCGGTGTATTGCATGTAGGTGATGAAATTGAAATCGTAGGTATTCGCCCAACACAAAAGACAACATGTACCGGAATTGAAATGTTCCGTAAATTGTTAGACGAAGGTGAAGCCGGTGATAACATTGGTGTTCTGTTACGTGGTACAAAACGTGAAGAAGTAGAACGTGGTCAAGTATTGGCTGCTCCTGGTTCTATCACTCCACATACAAAGTTCATTTGTGAATGCTATATTTTAACAAAAGAAGAAGGTGGTCGTCATACCCCATTCTTTAACAACTATCGTCCACAATTCTATTTCCGTACAACTGACGTTACCGGTTCAATCGAACTCAAAGCCGGAACAGAAATGGTAATGCCTGGCGATAACATCACAATGACAGCAACGTTAATTCACCCGATTGCGATGAACGAAGGTTTACGCTTCGCTATTCGTGAAGGTGGACATACTGTAGGTGCTGGTGTTGTTACCAAGATCGTAGAATAATAAAGGGTAAAATTTGAGCGCCTGATTGCGAATGGAAGCCGGAATTGGCAAAAATTCATTTACTATTATGTAAACTAAAATTTTTGCCA
>JAGCRL010000023.1 GCA_017964705.1 Alphaproteobacteria bacterium | reverse complement strand
ATACATACAAAAAAACCAAAATTCTAATACCCATAAAAGCACATGAATTTTGGTTTTTCCGCTGTAACAGTTCTAAACGTTCAAATTTTTTAATTTGCAGTGCCGAAGTTCTTAAAGTTTTGAATAATTGCCGCTGCAGTTGATTGTGATTCTTCACTAATACCGGCAGATTGCAATGCAAGTTTCTGCATACATGTTGCAACCATCGCATCAGACGTTGCAGAAATTCCTTGAGCAAACAACGTTCCTGCTTGGAATTTAGCGGTTGCTTCATTAACCAAACAAGCCCGCATTCTGGTTTTAACAGGCGCATTAGCATCAGCAGTTGAATATTGAGAAACAGTATCACAAGCAGCAAGCATAAATAATGCTGTCAGACAAACTAAACTCTTTTTCATTTTTCCCTCACTTAAAAATTGTTGACGAACATACACCTTATTTTTATAATCACATTGCTTTATAAATGATTAAGATGCCCAAAGGAAAAAAGAAATGAATATCATAGGAGAATTTTTAGGTTATTTTGCCGGTATTTGCACTGCTATTGTTTTTTTACCGCAAACAATTGAAACAATCAAAAGCAAAAATGTATCAGGTCTTTCTTTAGCCAGCTACAGTATTTATTGTATTGGAATGATTTCTTGGATTTTATATGGAATATATTTAAGCTCTATTCAGATGATTATTTTTAATGGTATTTCCTTATTTTTCGCAACAATCATTCTTTACATGATTATCTCAAAGCATAAAAAATAAAGCAGTTCACTATTACAAAACTTATTAATTTCGATTCTTAAAAATCTGGATTGAGGTCCACAAACACAAAACAATATTTGCCACCGCAGACGGATATGCTTGCACATAGAAATTATGCACAAACCACAAAAGCATATTACAAACCAAAGCATACCGCATTTGTTGTTCATTTTTAGTTATATAAATACAAATTGTATAACTGGCCGAGGCAATAATCGGCAACAGCCCGATTATTCCGCGATTATTGGCATACAATCCGACTGCTACACTTAAAAAAAGTAAAATATATGTAATATTTATACTGAGTTTATCTTTATAAGATAAAATATTACGAATAAAACAGATAATACTTATCACCAATGCGGCATAAGCATATAAAGCTATATTTGCTATAATACCGAAAAATGTATCACCAATTTGCCAATACATAAACCCTTTTTTACTTTTTTTAATAACCGATATGGCAATGCAAATGGCTGATAATAGAGAAAAAATATTTCCGATAATTAAATAGGTTGGCATTATGGCTTCTCCTGACCATTTGTTTCTAACAAAATAAATCAAAAAGTCAATATTATTGCACCAAAAACCATATAACTTTAAAAATAAACTGTTCTTAAAATGCCAATAAAAAAACCGCCCAAGTGGACGGCTTTATTTGAAATGGTGCGCTAGGCCGGAATCGAACCGGCACGGGATTGCTCCCAACAGATTTTAAGTCTGCAGCGTCTACCAGTTCCGCCACAAGCGCAAATCCATAACAGAAGACTTTATACAAACAAAAAAATATAAATGCAACATAAAACTTGTTTTTTTTTTTAATTAAGAATAAAATTCTTTATGTTCAATTGATGCAGCGCACTTTTGAACACTTAAAAAACACGGCATATACGACAGAAACAGCGTTTCGGTATATGCTTTTATTTAAGAAAGGAAAATTTTATGAAAAAAGAAAGGAAATTACCCATTTCCAAAAACAAGCTTTCTGAAATGCCTTTTCGAAAACTTGTGCCCAATATTGTAACTATGTTGGCGCTATGTTCGGGTATGACCTCCATTCGCTATGCAATTAGCGAAAACTGGAGCAGAGCTGTGCTGTTTATTTTTTTAGCCGCTCTGTTTGATGGTTTAGACGGACGTGTCGCTCGCATGCTCAAAGCTTCTTCAAAATTTGGAGCCGAACTCGATTCGTTAAGCGACTTTTTGTGTTTTGGGGTTGCTCCGGCGATTTTAATGTATCAATGGTGTTTGTTTGACCTGCCAAAAATCGGATGGTTTTTCTGCCTGCTTTATGCTATGGGCATGGCCATGCGTTTGGCTCGCTTTAACACAATGTTAGAAGAAGAAAACATTCCTCCGTATTGGTCTCATTACTTTACCGGTGTTCCAGCACCTGCTGCCGCGGCAATGGTTATGATGCCAGTTTTATTGGGTTTTGATTTGGTAGAAACCAAACCGTTTTTAAGAACACACGTGTTTTGCAGTATTTGGATGTGCATTGTATTTTACCTTGAAACAAGCCAAATCCCGACAATATCTTTAAAGAAAGCCAAAATTAAGCCTTCCATGGTTGTACCTTTATTAGTTATTGTGGCAATTATTGCCCACTTCTTATTTACACAAACATGGCTGACTTTAGGAATTTTGACAGCACTTTATACTCTAAGTATTCCTTATGGCGTTCTTCGATTTATGAGAGATAGACGATTATATCGGGAATATCAAAAGAAAACAGGAGATATATAATTTTAGAGCCCGCCCTCATAAGCGGGCTTTAAAAATAATTTGACAAATAAAATCTTTAGGCCTATAACAACCTCACCGAATAACACCCCTGGAGGTTATCGGATTATCTTAACATAAATAAAAAGGAATATTACAATGTCAGATATTACATTTAATGCAGTTTTGCGTGAAAAAGCAGGTAAGGGGGCAGCTCGTGCATGTCGTAGAGAAGGTCGCGTTCCTGCTGTTATCTATGGGGGCAAAAAAGACGCCGTAAACATTAGTCTTCACCCTGTTGAACTTGAAAAAGCTTTGGATTTGGCCGATTTCTATAAATCAACCATTGTTATCTCTCTTGGCAAAAAGAATGAAAAAGTTATTTGCAAAGATGTTCAATTTCACCCGGTAACAGATTTACCGATTCATGTTGATTTTATGCGCAAATAATAGGTAGATACCAAAATGTTTTTAGTGGTTGGTCTTGGAAATCCCGGTGAGGAATATGCTCTAACCCTCCACAATATAGGATTTATGGCGGCCGATAAAATTCATGGCCGCTATAATTTGGCCCCCTATAAAAATAAATTTGAAGGCCTTATTGCCGAAGGCAAAATAGAAAATGAAAAAGTTTTGCTCTTAAAACCGCAAACGTTCATGAATTTATCCGGCAATTCTGTAGGAAAAGTTGCCTCTTTTTATAAGATAGAACCGAAAAATATTATTGTTATACATGATGATAAAGATTTAGCTTTAGGAAAAATTAAAGCCAAAATAGGCGGATCTTCCGGCGGACATAACGGATTAAAAAACATAGATGCACACATTGGACCGGAATATAATCGTATCCGCATCGGCGCAGGATCGCCCAAAGAACATAACATTGATACCATTAATTTTGTATTATCACGCTTTTCAAAAGCGGAATTGGAAGTTTTAGAAGAAAAGTTAGATTTTGTTGCTTCTACAATTAATGAATTAATAAAAACAGATATTGCACACTATTCTAACATTACCGGCATGTATAATGCCAAATAGAAGTTTACTTAAAATTATTCTGTTTATTTTAATATAATCATTATGGCATCTTACAAAAAAACACCGTCTATGTCTTCTAAAGAAGCAGTTGCCGAAAAATTTGCCGCGCAATATTTGGCATTAAAAAAAATGGAAGACAGTGAAAGAAACATCAAGCTAAAGGAAATTGTTATTAAGACCAACAAAACTTTTCCTGAAGAAGATGAGGAATTTCTGAACCACATTCCTCAAATGCATCTCTCTTGGCCTGCTCTCACCATGCTAAACAAAGAAAAACACATGGTAGAAATCTATGCACTTGTTATCGTTAAGATATACAATGGCACCTTGCCGCTCGAAATTGAGCAACGTTTACTTGGTTTGGAAGATGCCGACTACTTGTTGATTTCAATCACAAATGCCGGCCATAACTGGAGCAGCAGGGCAACAACCATCATGGAGAGACAACACCCTAAAGCTTATAACAGGATTTTCGAGCAAAGAAGAACCGCATCTGATTTGATGCGCTAATGCTTTCAAAAACAGCTTAAGACCTAGTCTTAGGCTGTTTTTTCTTGCTTTTTTTCTAAACATATTTTATTCTGCGGTTCCAAATAATATTATTCTGACTATTAAATAAATATACGTATGAAATTTCAATTTCCTAACTTATTTGGCAAGCGCAAAAAACCTATTGCCAAACCACCAAAAGAGTTTTCAAAAGATTACGTCCTATGGGTGGTAGAAAAAGCTAACGTCTGTAAAGATGTTACACCTGGTGAACCGCTGGTAAAAGTTGCACTGGAAATCCACCTCTATCCGCAAGCACTGCAAAGAGTTGGATGTTACGGTCGTCTTTCAGATGGTTATGTGATGGCAATGACACAAAAATATGGAAAAAATCTTCCATATGATGTGGAAAAAGCCATTATTGAACTCGAACGCACAAATTTAATCTACATTTTTACAAGAGCAGGCATAAACTGGAGCGAACAAGCAAAAAAGCTTATGAAGAAAGAGCATCCCACTGCTTATAAACATAATGTGCTCGATAAGAAATAGCTAAAAAAGCAGGCAGAACTAAAATTCTGCCTGCTTTTTTTATTGCAATTAACAAAAATATCGCCTATACCACATATACAAAATAGAATAAAAGGAGCAATAACATGGGCTTTAATTGTGGCATTGTTGGCCTGCCAAACGTTGGAAAATCAACTTTATTTAATGCGTTAACACAAACCATTGCGGCTCAAGCGGCAAATTTTCCGTTTTGCACAATTGAACCCAATACCGGACGCGTTGCCGTACCGGATAAACGTTTGCAAGCCTTAGCAGATATTGTACATCCGAAAAATATTGTTCCCACACAATTAGAATTTGTAGATATTGCAGGCCTTGTTAAAGGCGCCTCTAAAGGTGAAGGCTTAGGCAATCAATTTTTAGCCAACATCCGCGAAACAGATGCTATTATTCATGTTCTACGTTGTTTTGAAGATAGCAACATCACTCATGTAGAGGGTTCCGTAGACCCCATTCGTGATGCTGAAATTGTTGAAACGGAATTGATGATTGCAGATTTGGAATCTTTAGAAAAACGTTTTGAACAAACCAAAAAGAAAGCTCAAACCGGCGGAGATAAAGAAGCAGCTGTCCGCGCCCGCGTAATGGAACCGATTATAGCTGCTCTTAAAGAAGGAAAACCGGCCAGAACTGCTGCCCCCTTAAAAGAAGACAAAGATGCTTATAAACAATATCAAATGATGCAATTATTAACTTCAAAACCTGTCTTATATGTTTGCAATGTTGATGAAGAAAGTGCCGCCAATGGCAATGAATTTTCTAAAAAAGTCTTCGAAAAAGCTGAAAAAGAAAATGCCAAAGCAGTAATTATATCTGCCGCCATTGAAGCTGAAGTAGCTCAATTAGACAGTGAAGAAGAAAAACAAGAATTTCTTGCCGCTCTCGGCTTAGAAGAAACCGGACTAACCAAAATTATCAAAGCAGGCTATGCCTTATTAGGTTTGGAAACATATTTTACCGCCGGTCCTAAAGAAGTTCGCGCCTGGACTTTTATTAAAGGTTCAAAAGCCCCTCAATGTGCCGGTATTATTCACTCAGATTTTGAAAGAGGATTTATTCGCGCTGAAACAATTGCTTATGATGATTATATTAAATATAATGGAGAGCAAGGTTGTAAAGAAGCAGGGAAAATGCGTTCTGAAGGCAAAGATTATGTTGTTCAGGATGGTGATTTAATGAATTTCTTATTTAATGTTTAACATGATTTATTTTTTCAAAAAATACCATTTATACATTATCGGTTTTAT
>JAGCRL010000159.1 GCA_017964705.1 Alphaproteobacteria bacterium | reverse complement strand
GCTTGAAAAATCCCTGTTTGAGGAATAATGCCATAATTTTTTATCTGTTGAATAAAATATTCATATAATTCCTTTGCTCGTTCAGGATTCTCTGCCAAATCAAAACCTGGGCGATTCCCTCTTGAAAGATCTGCAGTTAATGTAAATTGTGATATTAAAAGTATTTCTCCATTAATATCATGTACAGATAAATTCATCTTATTTTGTGTATCTTCAAAAATCCGTAGCGAAACAAGTTTTTTTGCCAAATAATCTGCTTGAACGCATTGGTCACCTTTTTCAATACCTATAAAGACTAATAGTCCTTTTTTTATAGTGCCGACAATTTTATTATTAACTTCTACATGAGCACTGGTAACACGTTGGATAAGTAATTTCATGGTTACCTCCTTAATTATTATAAAACATATATGCTAATAAAATTGCGGCCACAATTCCGGCAAAATCAGACAGTAATGCATATTTTAAGGCATAACGTGTTTTAGAGATATTGATAGCACCAAAATAAACCGTTAAAACATAAAAAGTTGTCTCTGTTGAACCTTGGATAATAGATGAAGTAAATGCAGCAAAGCTATCTGGTCCGAATGTTTGCATAGCTTCAATCATCATTGCTCTTGCTCCGCTGCCTGAAAGAGGCTTCATAAAGGCAGTAGGTAAGGCATCAGCAAATTTTGCATCAAAATTATAAGAAGAGCAAAGGTATTTAATTCCATCAATAAAACTATCTAAAATTCCGGATGCGCGAAAAACACCAATAGCCACCAGCATAGCTAATAAATATGGTAAGATGCAGATAGCTACATTAAATCCCTCTTTTGCACCAGCCACAAAAGCTTCATAACAGTGTGTTTTTTTGTAAATACATACAGCAATTATTGCGCCAATCAGTAGTAGCAAAATAATATTTCCTAAGGCAGCAGACGCAGCTAAACGTTTAGCTGGTGATAGATAATAAAATCCCAATACCAAAGAGCAGATAATAAGAATAAAACCACAAAAGAACTTAAGAATTATGGGATGCATCAAGTTTATTTTTTGTTTAATAGCTACACTTAAAAATCCTACTAAAGTAGAAACCGAAGTAGCTAATAAGATAGGAATAAATACATCGGTAGGGTAGGAAGCTCCCATTTGCGATCTATACATAAAAATTGTTATAGGAATGAGTGTAACCGAAGAAGCATTGATAATCATAAAAAGAATTTGAGCATCACTGGCCGTATCTTTTTTTGTGTTATATTGTTGTAGCTGTTCCATAGCTTTTAGTCCCATAGGCGTTGCCGCATTATCAAGACCTAAAAAATTAGCAGCCATATTAAGAACAATCGTTGAAATAGCAGGGCTATTTTGCGGAATATCTTTCATAATGATTTTAAATAAAGGATATAATTTTTTAGAAATAGCTTCAGATAAACCTGATTCTTCAACCAATTTCAAAATTCCCAGCCAAAAGCTCAATATACCGATAAGCCCGATAGATATGTCAACAGCCGCTTGAGCATTTTTAAAAATGGCTTCAGTTATTTTATTAAATAAAGAAATATCATTAAAAAAAATCAGATGATATAGAGCTGCTACAATTGCGCTTAAAAACATACCAATCCACAAAACATTAACCATAAAATTCCTCGTCTGCTAATATTCAATATATAACAGATAATAAACATAAAAGTTTAAGATTTATCAAAAACAAAGAACACAAAAAGACGAATAGTAAAAATAAAGGCATTCCTAACTAAGCTAATAAACTTTAGCTATCTTTATCTAAAGCTTGAATAGTCTTGACAGCTTCTTCATACAAAATCTTATTTTTTTTCAAAGATAAACGAATATTTGACTTTGCAAGTTCTTCATTTGTCCCGCAATCATAACGTTCACTATCAGTTAACACACCATGAAAAGGTATACCTTGTTGTACGGCAAGATTTAGGGCATCGGTTAAATTAATTTCTCCATTAGAACCTTTTTTTACAGAAGGAAGTAAATCAAGAATAGCATTAGGTAAAATATAAGGCCCCATACTGGCATAATCTGAATTGATTTCTTCTGGTTTTGGTTTTTCGATTACACCTGATGCAGTTAAGATTTGCCCATCAACACTAACATTCTTCAATACACCATATCTGGAAAGTTGTTGCCGCGGAAATTTGATAACAATTTCAACAATG
>JAGCRL010000158.1 GCA_017964705.1 Alphaproteobacteria bacterium | reverse complement strand
TTTTTTTGATAAAAAATTTGGTGGTTTGTTTTTGGTAAAATTTTAGGGCGCGGGCAGTGTGTGCGGCAGCACTTTGCATATCTGTTTGGTATAGTTCGCATTTGGCTTTTAGCAGCAAATATTTTGCTTTTAAGGATGGTATTAACCAAGAGGGATTTTTTATTAAATCTAAGGTATGATCTGCGCGCTGATATTTATCGGCTAATAAATCCAATTCGGCAGAAAGTAATAACAGCGGTTTGTTTTGAGGTGATTTTTTTAAGTTATAGGATACTAATTTTGTGGTGCGAATCGGATCTTTGACGGCGGCATAATATAATGCTGATAAGCGTCTTTTTTTAGAGCCGGATAATCTTTTCAGGATAGTATATTTTGCCCAATAAGAGCTAAAAAAAATCGGCAGGTCATGGGTGCTTAAAATATTTTGGATTTTTTTTTGAAAGAGAGCAACATGATGATAAAAAATTTTTTGATCGGCATAAAACAGAATTATTGCTGATAATACAGCAGCTAATATCAAAAATAATTCGGTTATGCTAATATCTTCCAAAATATTTACTCTCTGTTAGTTTTTTAAATCTATAATGCATTATCATATGTATATATAGGGGATATTTTTTAAAATGGCTATTACAAAATTAACGTCCGCGCAACTTTATCGTAAATGCGATGCAAGTAAATTTGATTTTACGACAACGGCAGATTTGGAAGAACGACTGTCGGCATTAGGACAAGACCGTGCAATCAGTGCGGTTGAATTAGGGATTAATATTAAATCTCGCGGGTATAACCTGTTTTGCCTCGGGCCGGAAGGTACCGGAAAAACGAGTTTGGTTAAGCGAATCTTGGAACAAGATGGCAAACAGCGTGCCACACCGGATGATTGGGTGTATGTGTATAATTTTGATGAGCCGCATAAGCCGATTGCACTTTCGTTTGCTGCCGGAGAGGCGGTTTCGTTTGCCAAAGAAATGGAAGATTTTTCAATGTTTTTGGAGCATGGTCTGCCGGAATCGGTTAAAGATGAGCTCTATGAAGACCAGCTGAAATCTATTCGTGAAAAATATCAGGCTAAGCGAAATGATTATGTAAAACTTTTGCAAAAAAAGGCTAAGGGCAAAAAAGTTTCGCTGTTGCATATGCCGATGGGAGTGGTGGTTGCACCAATGAAAAACGGTGAAATTGTTAGCCCGGATGTTTTTGATACGCTTTCTGATGAAGAAAAAAATGAAATTATGGCAGATTTAAATGCAATGCAGGAAGAAATTGCCGCACATCAAGATAATTCTCCGCAATGGGAAGAAAAACAAAGCGAAGAAATTAAAAAATTGCAGGAAAAAATTGTTAAAGAAGCCATCAAAAAACCATTGGATAATATTCGCCAGAAATATAAAGGCACTAAAAAATTAAATGAATATTTGAAGATGGTACGAGAGTATATTTTGGAAAATATTGCCACATATGTACCTAATTATGATCAAGATACCAAAGGGCCGGCAGAAGAAGAGCCGATGCTCGGGTTGTTAAACCAACTTAAAGGACAACAGGAAGAAGATAAGTATTCTAAATTTAAGGTTAATGTGGTGGTTAAAAATGTACCGGACAGCGGGGCGCCGATTGTTCTTTTAGATCACCCGACACAAGGTAACCTGGTCGGAAAAGTTGAACGTATACAACAATTCGGTGCGCTAATTACCGATTTTTCCTTAATAAAAGGAGGAGCGTTGCATCGTGCAAACGGCGGCTTTTTATTGATTGATGCACGCAAACTTTTGTTGCAACCTTATTCATGGGATTCACTTAAACGTGCGCTTGCTTCTAAAGAAATTAAAATAGAAGCGCCCAGTGAAGATACGAGTTTTGCCACAATTTCACTTGATCCGCAACCAATTCCGTTGGATGTAAAAGTGGTGATGACCGGTGATTCCGAGCTTTATGAATTATTGAGTGAACGTGATCCGGACTTTAAGGATTACTTTAAGGTTGAAGCTGATTTCGGCGGTGTGATTGATCGTACGGATGAAAATGAAATTGAATATGCAAAACTTATCGGTTCGCTTTCTAAAAAGAAAAATTTGCGTTCGCTTAATAAGCAAGCAGTTGCTCGGGTTATCGAATATTCTTCGCGGTTAGCTGATGATACCGAAAAATTAACCGCACACGTTGCATCTATCGGAGACTTGTTGAAAGAAGCAGATTATTGGGCGCGTAAATCTAAAGCCAGCCAAATCGGTAAAAACCATATAGAGCAGGCAATTAAATCGCAAATTTATCGTGCTGACAGAATTAACCAGGCAATGCTGGAACAAATTGATAAAGGTACAATCTTAATGGATGTTACCGGGGAACGTGTGGGGCAAATTAACGGTTTGGTGGTTTATAACTTTACACGCAATTCATTTGGTAAACCGGCACGTATTACAACACAAGTGCGACTTGGACGCGGCGAGTTTATTAATATTGAACGAGAGGTAGAAATGAGCGGACCAATTCACTCAAAAGGTGTGTTGATTTTGCAATCTCTAATTTCTAACCGATTTGCTAAACATACGCCGCTATCTCTTTCTGCTTCCATTGTTTTTGAACAATCTTATGGTGGAGTTGACGGAGATTCCGCTTCATCAACGGAATATTATTGCATGCTTTCGGCTATTGCCAATTTGCCGATTAAACAATCATTAGCGGTAACCGGTTCGATTAACCAGTTTGGGGAAATTCAGCCGATAGGTGGGGTTAATGAAAAAATCGAAGGCTTCTTTGAGGTTTGTAAATATAACGGACTGACCGGAAAACAAGGAGTGATTATTCCACGGACGAATGTGGTTAATTTGATGTTGCGCGAAGATGTGGTTGAAGCAGTAGAAAACGGAATGTTTTCGGTTTATGCGATAGATACGGTTGATGACGGAATAGAATTGTTAACAGGAATTTCTGCCGGAAAAGCCAATAAGCGCGGTCAATATCCGCGTGGTTCGGTTAATTATCTGGTACAGCAAAGTTTGGCCGAATATTATAAAGATTATGTACG
>JAGCRL010000157.1 GCA_017964705.1 Alphaproteobacteria bacterium | reverse complement strand
TTTTAATAACTCAACTATAACCGGATGGGCCTCTTTGATGTCTGTAATAACATTTTTCTCCGGTATCACTATTTTATTCATGGGAATTATCGGTGAATATATTGCAAGCATATTTGTAGAAGTTAAAAATCGTCCCAAATATATTATCAAACAAAAACTGGAAGAAAATGAATGAAGCAAGCGCCTGAAACATCGTTTATCTGGCAATGTTGGTATAAAACATATGTTTTAGTCCTTTTAAGTTTTTTACCGTTTCTGTTTTATTTTCTTTGGGGAAATCACGATTGGAGCTGGGTTAAAAACGAAACCCCCTTATGGAGCGGAGTTTTCGAAGGCAGATTTTCCCAATTTTTTCTTCCAGTGCTATTATATAATGGAAAAATTTTGCCCATATTTTCCACCGCCACAGGTCTGGCTCTATATACTTTTGCTGCTGTATTGCTATTTAATCTTTGGAATATTCCGCATAAACAAGGATTAATAATTTTATTGGGCTTAAACCTTATTAGTGCGCCATACACTCTATCTTGGCTTTATTTTGCTTTTATAACTTTAAGCTGTCTTTCTTGGCCATGTGTTATTGTTTGCGCATTTTACATATTACAAAAAAAGGTTTTGCCGCATTGGGCTTCACTACTTCTAAGTACTGCTTTATTAATCATAGCACTTGGAGGCTATCCTCCGGTTATTAATATGATTGGCGTTATTTTCTTTACTTTAGTCTTAAACGACTTATGCCACAATAAACTATCGCTAAAAAGCTTATTAAACAAATATATCTCACCTATTATAGTAATAACTGTTTCCATCATATTATTGCTGACAATTCACCACATTCTAAAACTTTATAATCTTCAGTATACAACCTACAACACAGCAGGAATCAATCTACTAAACATACCGCAAAAACTAATTTTCTGCCTTAAAGAAAGTTTGTACCAATTTGTTTTTTCCACCAGTTTTATCAGTTGGAAATACAAATATATTATGCTATTTTTCTTTGTATTAGCAATTTTGAGCCTATACATTGAGCTACCCAAACGACCTCTTCATATAACAGCTTTCATTTTAATTTTAATTGGTCTACTGATATCATCTGTACTAACCACATTAATTGCAGAAAATACCGCTTATGTTTTGCATGAACCACGCGTAGAATTTTATAGTCTACCCTACATCTATATTTTTTCTGCCCTGATTTTATTACGTTCTCCCTATCGCTTTATCAAAAATTTAACAGTATTATTGCTTCTTATTCTTTCAATTTACAACTTAAACACCAATGCTAATGCCGCCAAAGTTTGGCAAAATGGCTTTAAAGCAGAAACAGCCTTTGCTGAACGCTTTTTAAAACGTTTGGAAATAATGCCGTCTTTTTCACCGCAAACAAAAAAATATACCTTTATACAAGGAGGAAACTTAAATTTCCGTAGTCGCTACTATTTACCTTCTGCAGAAACCAGAATAGATAGCTATACCTTAAAAGCGCCATATATTCCTTGGCATTTACCTTATAAAGCCTATACATTTTATTATCCTGAAACTTTTATTGATAATGACTTTGATACATACTGGACATTAATAACGCCCAACAATTTATCTTTAACTCCGGAAGTTGTAGAATATATTTCGGATAAAGCTGTTCCTTGGCCACATGCAAAGGCAATTTATATGAGCGATAAAGATATAATTTTAACCCTCACCTCTGAAGGAAAAGGCCTGGCCCAAAGCTGGCTCAATAAAAATATGTATTAAATTTATTTTATCCTCATAACAAATAATTTACTTGTCAAGCAACGCTTTTAAAACTACACTGGCAAAACAGAGAAACGAATGACTGATGATAACAAATACAACCTCTCTTTAGGCGGAAATGTCTGGAATCTGGAACAAACAGATGAAAGGCAAACGCAGTTGTTATGCCAACAAACAAATATTTCAATACACTTAGCTAAGCTACTATTACTTAGAGGTATTACAGAGCAGCAAGTACCTGCTGTTTTAAACCCCAAATTATCTTCTTTAATGCCAGACCCAAGCATTTTAAAAGATATGGATAAAGCCGCCGAACGTATTGCCGAAGCAATTATAAACCATCAAAAAATCGCCATTATCGGTGACTATGATGTTGATGGAGCAACTTCAACTTCTGTTTTACGTTTATTTTTAACTTATTTAGGCATTAAAACAGCTGTGCATATACCGGAAAGAGAAGAAGGTTACGGCCCAAGTGAACTGGCTTTTCAAGAATTTTCGGATTTTGGTGCTGATTTGGTTATTACCGTAGATTGCGGGACATCTGCTTTTGAAATACTGGAAAAAGAAGCCCAAAAATTTGAAATTATCATTTTAGACCACCACGAAGCAGAAAGTAAACTGCCCAAAGTGTATGCCGTTGTAAACCCTAAACGGCTTGATCAAGATAACATTAGACCTGATTTAGGATATATGGCCGCTGTCGGAGTCGTATTTATGACGATTGTTGCCGTTAATAGAATTTTACGCAATCGACAATTTTATACCGTAGAATGCCCGGAGCCTAACTTAATGCAATGGCTGGATTTAGTTGCATTAGGCACCGTTTGTGATGTGGTAACACTAAACGGATTAAATCGTGCTTTCGTTACCCAAGGCTTAAAAATTATGGCCACGCGCCAAAATTTAGGTCTTAAAACCTTAATGGACACCGCCGGAATAAATGAAAAAATAGATACCTATCATTTAGGCTTTGTATTAGGACCTCGTATTAATGCTTGCGGACGAGTTGGAAAAGCAACCATTGGAAGCAGACTGCTTTGTTCAACTAATGTTATAGAAGCACAACATCTGGCAGAAGAAATGAACACCTACAATCAGGAACGCAAAGATATTGAAGCTTTTGTATTAGAACAATCTATAGAAATACTGGAAGGAACACCTCAAAATTGGCCTATGGCTTTTGTTGCCAGTAAAGGCTGGAATCAAGGAGTTTTCGGTATTGTTGCCGGCAAATTAAAAGAACGCTACAACCTACCTTCCT
>JAGCRL010000156.1 GCA_017964705.1 Alphaproteobacteria bacterium | reverse complement strand
TGTCTTAAATGATGTTTCCGTAACACTTAAAGACAACACCATTACCGTAATAATGGGTGCAAACGGCGCTGGAAAATCAACCTTGCTCAAAACAGCGTATGGTTTGCTAAAACCAATGGCCGGAGAAATACTTTTTGATGGCAAAAAAATTACTGCCTCACCACAATCTTATGTTGAACAAGGAATTTTCTGCATTCCACAGGGCAAACGTGTATTTCGACGTATCACCGTTAAAGAAAACTTGGAATTAGCCACTCATTTTTGGAAAGATAGATCAGCATTTCCACAAAGATTAGAAGAAATTTTAGAACATTTTCCGGATTTAAAACCACGTTTAGAAGATTTAGCAGGAAATCTTTCCGGTGGTCAACAACAAATGGTTGCGCTTGCACGTGGATTAATTAACAAACCGCGCATGGTATTTATGGATGAACCATCTATTGGTCTGGCTCCTAAACTGACATCTGATATTTTTCATAAGATTAAAGAGTTAAAAGAAACCATGGGCACCGCCTTTGTGATTGTGGAGCACAATCTCAAAACCTTGTTACCACTAACCGATTGGGCATATATTTTAGAACAAGGACAAGTAGTTTATGATGGCAAGTCAGAAGGTAAAACTCTAGAAAAGATGCTATCTTCAATATTTAAATAAAATTCAAACCGATCTTTTACATAATTTACAAAGACATAACATCATTCAGCGAGCATTGTCTTGACAAATGGTTTTTGTCATAAAAGCGTTGACTTTTTGACAAAAAAGTGGTATACTCCATGAATATCATTTCTTATTTACGAAATGATTTTAAAGGGGGAGGACAAACTTGGCAAAGATATCACATTATACAGATTATACCTGGCTGAAATAGTTTTTTAAACTAAATCAGCTGAGCATAATGGTTAAAAAAGAACAATGCAAAAAAAGCGTTGTTTTTTGCCATAAAAAAACAAATCATTTTATACTCTTTACGATTTTTTAACCATTATTGCTCTAGCATAAAAATGAGATTCTTTTAAAGGGTCGATTCGTTTAAACAATAGTATAGTATGAGATAAGGCGATATGGGGATGAAATTATTAGCACAAAAAAACCTTAACACATTGAAAAAATGTGCTTTTGTAGGTTTGAGCGGTTTATTCTTGATATTTTCTGGAAAATCGCTGGCTCAAGAAAATACATTACCGACAGCATTAGAAAATGAAAGTTTATTTGAGCTCATAGAAGTACCTGCCCCAGACGAATCGGAAGAAATACCCGCAAACGTAGTAAAATACTACAATCCTGATGAAGATCCTGACATACATTATTATATAATTAGTTTTAAAAATCCCGTTATAGGCAGTGGCTCTGCCGCAAAATATTTTAAATGGGTTCAAAATGAAAATGGTTATGTCCATCTTGAAGAAACAACAGAACCTTCTGAAAGTATTTTAACCGTATACTATGACCCAACAACACCTGAAGATAAAATAGTTGTTGAAAGAAATACCGAGGTTGGAGAAATAAATGCGGAATATTATGCTCAAGACATTAATAAATCAATTTCTGTTAAAGGTAGTGTTGACACAATAAATGCCAAATTTGTCGGAAATGAATTAGAAATCCCCGCAGACAACTCTTATGACTATTCTGCCTTATTAATCGAGGCCGACACTTCCGCAGGAGATCCAAATGGTATACCTTCAGAAGCTGAATACTTAAATGCCAGTTTTATCGGCAACAATGTCAATATTAATAGTAACCGAACTTATGCCGTATATGGCTCTCTTTTAAAAACATTATCACGACTCGGGCATTTAACAACAGAATTTATCGGTAACATTATTCATACCGACTCAACCAATCTTAACGGCGGATTGATAGAACTCCCTCAAGAAGGAAGTATCGCCACCCTAACCGGCGACTTTATAAATAATACTATTATATCTGAATCTGCAAACGTAGATGGTGGTGCTATCAATAACTATGGCATTATTTCGACCTTGCAGAACAGTAAATTTATTAAAAATATAATTTATAATCAAAGCGGTAAAGCTTCAGGTGGCGCTATTTATAATAATGCCTTTGATTTAGTAAACGGCATAGTAGATAGCTTTTTCTCCGGCAATGCCGTAATTTCAGACAGCGCGCAGGTTGCCGGTGGCGCTATTTATAATCGTGCCAATACTAGCATTACCAACTCTATATTTATAGATAACTTCGCTAAATCACTAACAGGAAACGCTTATGGTGGTGCTATTTATTCTGATACAAATATAACAATCAACGCCAATAACGGCAAGACAACAGAATTTACCGGAAACTATGTAATTAATAAAGGAGTAAGAGAAGACCAAGCTATTTATGTAAGCAACAAAGATTTATCTTTGACATTAAGTGCTACAGATAATGGTCATATCATTATGAACGATATCATCAACGGTGCCTATGGATTCCGTACAATATTAAACGGTGATGATTCTGGTACAATCGAAATTAATAATGATATCAAAAGATCAAACGTAACAGCCAGTGGAACAAACATTGTCCTTTCTAATGGAACAATTAAAGACCATGAGTTAATATCTTTAACTTCTATGGATACGGCTAGATGGACTATCGATGTAGATTTTGAAAATCAAACCGCGGATAGTTTAACTGTCGGAACAGGATCCGGCGGTACAGTTATTTTAGACCAATTAAACATCTTAAGCGCAATGCCTACTGAAACCACAACATTTAAAATCATTAACTCTGATGAAGATAGCATTGGTTTGGGATTATCTGATAAAATTATAACCGATTATGCCAACCGAACAGAAACCAATCCGGAAGATATTGCTGACGAGGTTTATGCCACCACGTTTTGGGATAAAGAATACTTCACCCACCAAGAATACGAAATTACCACCGAAGGCCTACGTCTTGTTAAAAGCAATAATAATCTCACCCATGAAGACAGCCTGCAATACTTTGTAGAACATTCAAAAGAAATATTAAATGCCCACAAAACAGATGATACCTTGCGTTTAGTTAATCAATTAAACGCTTCTGAACGTAGATTCCAAGCAAATGGTGCAGATGATGTATATACATTAGAAAACAATGCCGGTTCAACTGCTTCCGGCACAATGAATTTAATCGGTGTATATGATACAGATACGGAATTATCTTCAACCGTAAATGCCGGAAATTACACTTTATTTGAATTAGATAATGATGATACTATATTAAACATCCGCAATGTAAACCTCATAACTTCCAATGATGCTGATGGCTCTTTGCTTAATATCACCAACAACAGTGCCATCGCCAACCTATACGGCACAAATTTAAATATTACCGGAGTTGTTGGTTCTAATGCTATATATAATGATGGTACCTTAAATATATTAGGTTCATTTACATCAAATACCGGAATTATCGGTGATGATGGTACACTTAATATAGGTAGTAATGGTAGTTTAACATTAACTGACGGCGCTTCAATTACTCAAAATCAAATTAACCTGACCGGAACAGTTGATGGAACAGCCAATTTAACCCTTGATGATGATGGCACATTAAATGGCACATTAAATATTAATCAATATGGTACAGCCTCTGTTATTACTGTTAATTTAAATGGTGATGTGGTTGTCGATGGCAATTTATATTTAAGAGGTAGCGGTACTATAGATGACAATATCTCAGGTGATGGCTCTGTTTATATTAACGGTACAATTGATATTGATGATAATACAATCTTCTCAGCCGCCAACTTAGTTTATACCGAAGATAACACCATTGTAAACACAATTGCCGACAACCTTATAACCACCATTTCACGTGAGGCCGGTACAGATTCTTCTACTCAGGTCTTAAACCTTTATGGTGGCACATTAAATAGCGGTATAAACGTAAATCACCAATTCACCACCAACATTATTGGTGATGTAACCTTTGCCAACACCGGCGATCGCTCAATTTACTCTAAGGTGGTTGTTGGCGAAGGAAATTCTTTAACTGTAAATAATTTCAGTGTATTTAACGGCAATGGCGGAACAAACCCTGCCACAATAACCAATAATGGCTCATTATATCTTGATTCCGGTGGAGTATGGGATGCTAACCATGGTGCGACCATCACCGGCACCGGTACCACCCACGTTACCGGTAATGTTATCACACAAAAAACATTCAATCAAGACAAAGTATATATCGATAGAGATGCAACCTTAAGAACCAAAACCAATGGCATAACCGCTAATCAGTTTATTAATAATGGCATTTGGGAGATTGTCCCGCTTAACTCAGATTTCGTCTCAGAAGCCAACATCAAATCAAGACAAATTACCGGTTCTGGTACTATCAAAGCATTATCTGGAGGATCAAACACAGCCATTCAAATAAGCGGCATTAAAATAGACCAAGATTTCATCAACACTGGTAATTTATACATTTCTCCATTTGCTTTGAACGGCACTGTTCAAGAAGGTAACGTCACCACTGGCACCTTTACCAATATTGGAACTATGCGTTTTCACACAGGCAACACAGCCGCCACCCCGATTGTTAAAGCTATTTTAGGAACTGG
>JAGCRL010000155.1 GCA_017964705.1 Alphaproteobacteria bacterium | reverse complement strand
GGAATGGGATGCCACAAATAAAAGACTTAATGCGGAAATTACGGATTTCTTGAAAAATGTAAAAATTCCTATTTTAACTTGCAAAGATTTTAGCGAATATCAAAAAATTTTTGATTATATTGAACAGTTTAGCGTGTAATTTGGTTAATTGGTATTTTTTAAGACAAATAGTGGATACAAAACTGTTATTTTTTAGTATTTTAATTAAGGTTTAAGGTTGCTATATTTTAATTTTGTTAGTATTATTAATCGATTATGAGCTTGACAAGAGGTTATTTTTTTTTTACTTTCCTCACAAAAGGAGTTTGTTATGAAAATTTATAATACACTATCACATCAAAAAGAAGAATTTAAAACAATTGAACCTGGAAAAGTTTCAATGTATGCGTGTGGTATTACAGCTTCAGGGGATGCACATGTGGGACATGCTTATCAGTCTGTTGTGTTTGATATGATATCTAAATATTTGAAATTTAGAGGTTATGATGTTAAGTATGTGCGCAATTATACCGATGTGGATGATAAGATTATTGCCAAAGCTGCAGAATTGAATAAAGATCCGATGGAATATGCCGAATATATTATGGCAAAAACAGATAAAGAATTGGCGGAGCTTGGTAGTGCAAAACCAACTATTCAATCTCGTGCGACAGAATCTATTCCGGATATGCTTCAATTTATTCAAACGTTAATTGATAAAGGTTTTGCTTATGCAACACCGGAGGGAAATGTCTATTTCAAAGTTTCTAAATTTCCCGGTTACGGTAAACTTTCGCGTATTAATTGGAATGAAAATCGTGATGGTGTGCGCAAAGAAGTTGAACCTGGTAAATTAGATGATAAAGATTTTGCCTTGTGGAAAGCAGCCAAACCAGGCGAAATTTCTTGGGATACTCCTTGGGGTAAAGGTCGTCCCGGGTGGCACATTGAATGTTCCACAATGGCAATGAAGTTTTTAGGTAAAACGATAGATATCCATGGTGGTGGGCGAGATTTAGCTTTTCCGCATCATGAAAATGAAATTGCTCAAAGTGAGGCATTAACCGGGCAAGAGTTTTCTCATTACTGGATGCATAATGGTTTGTTAAAAGTAAACGGTCAAAAGATGAGTAAGTCTTTGAATAACGGTATTTTGTTGGCTGATTTGCTTAAAGAGTATAAGAGTGATGTTATCCGTTTTGCACTTTTACGAACACTTTATCGGTCAGATATTAATATTACGGATGATTTGTTTCCGGAATCAGAAAAACATCTTTATCGTTTTTATCAGATTTTCAAAAAAATACATGGAAAATCTTTTAACGGTCAAGAAGATGTTACTCAGAAATATATTGATCAAATTGAGCAAGATTTTATTCAAACAATGGATGATGATTTTAATACCAGTGAATTGTTTGCTAAATTGTTTGGGTGGATGGATTTCTTATCGCAAGAGTTGGTTAAGAAGAATTCTCCATATATATTAACCAAAATTATGGAAAAACTGAAGACGTTATGTAGTGTTTTTGGTTTATTGCAACGAGATCCGGAAGAATTCTTAGCGTTTGTTCGAAATAAATATCTGGAAAAATCAGGACTGACAGAAAAAGATATTTTGCTGAAAATAGCAGAACGTGCTGAATATAAAAAGAATAAGCAATTTGATTTGGCTGATAATATCAGAAACCAATTATCGGAAAAACATATTACATTGCAAGATTCTCCTAATGGTACGGTTTGGGATATTGAATTGTAATGCTTTTGAAAAAGTAAAAACAATGAATTGGTATAAAGATTATAATTAGGATATCTCAATATCTAAATTTCTAGTGGAGTTGTTTTTATACGATTTATTGTGTGGGGATTCTGTTTTTAATTTGAAAATCAAGAGAAATAGATGTGATTCTTTTTGTTTTTTGTTTGACTTACGGCATAGTGTAACCCTATATTATATGAGGGTGTTGTTTATAACTTTTTGGTTTGTGGATGGGGAATATGGCTGATGGTGAACATGGTCGTTCGATGATAGAAATGCTGGGTGTTTTGGCAATTGTTGGTATTTTATCTGTGGGTGGAATTTCTGGCTTTAATAAAGCAATGACAAAATTTAAGATAGCTAAACTTAAAGAACAAATGGCTACAATTACGATGAATGTAGTAAATATTTTTCGAGATAGATATAACTATGCAGAGTTGGGTACAGATCCTGTAACAGGGGCAGCAATGGCTGTTAGGTTAAATCTTATTCCAAGAGAAATGGTTAGGGATGATGGGAGTATTATGCATCCGTTTAATGGTAAAGTATATATTTATGCCGTTGATTATGCAGATAAACCCAATAGTGGATTTGCTATAGATTTTGATGGATTACCAAGAGCGGTGGCAGTGGAATTAGCAATTAATGGGGAAAATGAATCAAATGCTTCTCTCATGAATTTGTTTGTTGCGCCGCTGCATGAATGAAATTAATTGTTAAAAGGAGATTATAATATGATAAGAGTTATTTTTGTTCTAGCTTTGATTTTTGCAGGAAATGTTAATGCAGAAGAAGATAGAGATTGTGCAAAATATAAAGCAGCAGATGCTTGGGCACAAACTGAGGACGGTGATGTAAATACTTTTAGTGCGACGTTTTCTGGTATAACCTCACGTCAAGGTTTCACTAATGAAGATTGTCCTGAGCCTGTTACTGTGCGTAGTAGGCGGGGTGGTTCAGGTGGAAATTCCGGTGATTCAGGTGGAAGCTCAGGTGGTGGATTTGGTGGAGCTCCTGGTGGTTCTGATAGTGGTGGCCCGTCAACCCATTCAGGAGGTTCAAACGATTAGTTTATATTTATGAAAAAGTTTATTCTTTTTGTTTTATTTGTTTTTTTATTAGGGTATGGCTTTTTTTCCATTAATCCGAAAGTATCTGTTATATTGCTTACATATAATAGGCAAGATATGATATCAGTTGCAATTGATTCTATTTTGAAACAAACGTATCAAAATTTTGAGCTTATTGTAATTAATGATGGATCTAATGATAATACAAAACAAATTTTACAAGAATATGCAAAAAAGGATAAAAGAATAATT
>JAGCRL010000154.1 GCA_017964705.1 Alphaproteobacteria bacterium | reverse complement strand
GTAACGACCACCGCCGTTTGCGCCACCACCAGTGCCAGAACCCGAACCATTGCCCGGATTAGCTTTAAGAATAATGTCCTTGTTCGGATGTCCTTCTGCTAAAATCTGCATAGCTTCCTCTGTAGTCGCATATTCACCTGCACGGGTTTTACTCATCAATCTCGAACCGTCATAACCATAAGCTACAACATCATTGTTCTCAATTTTGAAATTGTTACGGAATTTAGCCTCGAACATATCAACCGGAACAGCGACATTGTTACGGATAAATTCACTATTAGCAAACATATTATCAATTAACATGTTATCAAATTTACTTT
This sequence comes from Alphaproteobacteria bacterium, assembly GCA_017964705.1. GTDB lineage: Bacteria > Pseudomonadota > Alphaproteobacteria > RF32 > CAG-239 > CAG-267. Next base: position 1,571 of record JAGCRL010000154.1, on the reverse strand, counting down.
TTAATTCACCATAAGCAGTATCTTTTTCTGCAAGTTGTGTTTGGAATTGTTGTGTAATTTGAGCTTTCAGCTTATCAACCTCGCCGGTATCAATAAGTTTATTAGCTTCAAGTTTTGATACAGTTTCAAGAGCTTCACGAGCTTTTTGTGCATCAATACCCTCATAAGCTTTTAACTTAGCCAAAGCCTCCTCTTTAGCCTCGCGATGGTCTTTAGCTTCCTTGTTTAATCTGGCAATCGTATCAACACCCACGGTTTTTTCAACACCGTTGGCATCGACATAAATCGGATCGCCGTCACGTAACATAATATTATTATTTTCGTCTAGTTTCCAACTCATTTTCTTCATCCTTTTCATCAGTTGTGGGTGCTTCATCTGTATCAGATGAATCTAAATCAATATCGTCTGTCGGTATATCCTCCAACAAACGCTCTCTCTCACGTTCCGCAGTAAACTCAGCGGAAAGTATTTTACGGCGTTTCAACTCCTCCCAGTAAGTTTCTTGAGAAATATCATGCCGTTCACGTGCTTTACCAAGCTCCTCTAAATCAGAACCATCCTCAAGCACGTTATCAAATCCAGTATATACATATACCTCCGGTTGCTTATTATCAGGAACATCTTTGTTATCCCAAAGCATTGTAACATATAACGCATTTTCTAAAGCATCTTTAAGTGCCAACGCCCATGTCGTTACAGCGGATTTAGCTTTACCAGCTGCAATAGATGTTGTAACCGTTGTAAGTTGTGATGATAATGCAGTAAGGGGTTGACGGCCTAACTCACGCAAATCAGTTTTAGTCTTATCTATATCTTTTTTCAAAAACTCAAGGCTGTTGGCATTAGGTTCAACATACTTCCAAGTGCCACCACCACCATTTTTCAATTCACAGCCATAAAGCACTCTCCCCGGACCGACAGCAATCTTATCAGGTTTGCCATCTGCGCCGAGTTTAGGTTTAATACCGTCTGTTGCAAGCATCGGATAACATGCAAGCACTTTAATATATTCAAGTGCCGATTCGTTTTGATAAAGTTTAATCTGTAAATTTGCAGCATCCTTCATCACCGGATAAAACTTAAACTTGTTACCATCTCTACGACCGGTGATAAACGGAACAACCGGAATAAATCCAATGGACATTTCACCACTTGCAATCTCTATAAAGTCATCACCCTCTGGTGTCGGTTCTTTAAGTTGCTGATATAAATGCCACATAATATGTTTTACACCGAACTCATCATACTCCTCAGCGTAAACTCTAACTCTAACAGGCTCATCTCCATAGCTAGGTTCTTGATACCTAAAATAATCGATTCGCTCTTTAGAACCCTCCATGTGTGAGCGTACCTCAATCACGTTTTTACCAAGTATATGTCGCCAATAGGGTTTTAAATTGCGTTTTTTTGCCTCTGCACGACTTAATCTCTCAGCATCGGTAACTGTAGGGTAATCTACAAATATCCAATCTATAGCGTAATTTATGCCGTTAAAAAACGTTAATGCTGCAAACGTTGAAATATTATTACCGCAACCGTCAACATCTTCACAAAATGCTTTCATTTCATC
>JAGCRL010000153.1 GCA_017964705.1 Alphaproteobacteria bacterium | reverse complement strand
GCTACATACTGCACTAATTTATAAGAAAGTAGAAAAGCTAATATCAGAACACTTAAAAGCATTAACCGATCAACATTGTTCCAATCAGACGAAGGTTTCTTTGCTTGTACGCTAAATTTTATCACTTCGCCGTCTTTAGCTTTTATACTATATTTATAAGGTTCATTGTGCCAAAAAGAAGCCTGTTTTTTAAATATATTCTTCCCGTTTATGCTAAAATCTTTATAATCAACCAACATTTTATATATATTATTTTTGTTGTCCTTCTTATATGGACTTCTTAGATAAATTGTTACATTACCGTCTTTAACAGCTTTAAATTTTACGTCAATTTTTTTCCATTTATTAGATATTTTTTCAGATAGAATTGAGCAACTTCCATTTTCTTTTTTACACCAATCTGGCTTGCTATGATTATTAGCTGATAAAAATTTTATCCCTGTATCTTTACAACCTTTGTTTTGAATATCAATTCTGGCAATCTTGTTTTCGGATATTATTTTATTTTGAGATTTAGAGTATATAGGTGCTGCCAGATAAACTAAAACTCCTGTTATAAGTAAACTTATAATAAAACGTTTTAACCCTATTCTTTTTCGTATTTTCATAATCTAAGTTCCCTTGTTTTTTGGTCTGTCTTGATTATTTTTATTGCGGTACACTAGAATAATTTATCTTCTTTGTCAAGAAATTATTCTTTTTTAGATTATGTGTATTTTAAGTTTAGAATCTGACTTTGAGTTCTATCATACCGGCATGAGATTTGTAATTTCCGCGATAATTACCTAAATACCAGAAACCAACATCTACATCATCTGTAAAGCTTGCTTTTGCACCAGCTCTTGTTTCTACAAAGAACTTATCTAATTGGTTGCCGTGTAATGCGTATCCTTCGCCATTTGGAAGACTTACAAAAGAATTTTCTTTGTCTGATTTTACATCATATCCAGCACCAATATAAAATTCTGGTTTTACAGTGGCTTCTCTAAAGAGTTTATTTTCATCTATATTGAATTCTGAAGAAACTTTGAACCCAACTAGTGGTGTAAATACTTGTAAATTATTTGAATCTACTTTTTGACCGGCGCTGTCTTTATAACCATCACGTTCTAAGTAGTGATATCTTAAACTTAATTCTGGGGTAAAGACTGTGTTATTTGATACAAAATCATACCCGCTATCTGCCTTAAAGAATAAATCTTTTACATCATATTTAGCACTAACGGTTGTGACGCTTTGTTTGGTTTCATTATATTGGGCTTGACTATATGAGGCTAAGCCATTTATGTACCAGCTGCTCGGTTTGTATTCTGTGTATGCAAATAAGCTATGTGTTTGAACTTTATCTTTGTGGCTATGAGATTTAGCTCTGGTGGTATCTGCTCCATATCCGGCACCAACTAATGTATTTGTATATACTTTCTTATCAATACCTACTAATGCTCCTTGACGATTAATATTAAATCCTCCGGCGTTGTTTGCGGCTCTGATTGAGGAACGAGCGGCATATGTCTTTACCCAAACAGAAGCATCTAAGACTAATTGTTCATCACCAGAAGACAATCCTTGGTTTTGTTGATCCTCTGCTCGATGATAAATGTGATTCTTAAGCATATCTGATAAGTATGTGGCATGCTCAATTGCTAAAGTTTTTACGATAGGTGCGTCATTGGGGACAAGACTTTTTAATGCTTTTACAAGTCCTTTAGCATCTGTTTGCGCTAATTCTGCCAGTTTATCTGCTATATCCTGACTCTTTGATTCGGGGAATTTAGCGCCATCAATCCAGGCATGGCCGGCATTAGCGATATCATCATCAGCATTTTCATCTTTAATAACTTCTTCTGCGCTTTTTACTAATGAAATAATATATGCGCCATTATTGCCGTCTTTTTCAAAATGATACATGTTATTATCAAAACTGTCACTAAAGTTATTGAAATCTGAATTATTTGCCGTTAAAAGCTGAATCTTACTTGGCTGTCCAACAGTTGCCAAACCTTGAGCCAAAGTTGCACTTAAATTAGCACCATTTTCAACATTAATGGTATTAGCTAAAACAGATCCAAAGTCTGAAAGGCTGTTTATTTTTAATTTTAAGGTTGAACCTTCTTTAAATGTTATTTGATCGACTTGAATTTGATTGTTTTCAACATCTATTGAACTACCATTATTAGCATTTAATTTGACGTTATTACCTATGGTTTCACTATTAGCAAATGTCAGCGTTCCGGCATTAACATTTACGGTATTGGTACCACCTATTTGCTCATTAAGTTTCATACTTGAATTTATATTAATTGTGCCATTGCCGTCTATGATATTATTATTATCGCCACCAGTCATGTCAAAAATTCCATTGTTGGTTATATTGGCACGTAGATTATCATTATTTGAAACAAGCTTTCCGTTTTCAGCAATTGTTATTTGGTCTTGCTTAATAGAAGAGGCATTTTCTAAGGTTCCATTGATTGTTGTTGAGCCTTCGCCTTCTATAGTACCAGTATTTATTGAATCTCCATTAATTAAAGATATATTAT
>JAGCRL010000152.1 GCA_017964705.1 Alphaproteobacteria bacterium | reverse complement strand
GAAAAATTATCACCGATTCTGACAATGTATAAGGCAAATACCTTTGAGAGGGCAACAGATATAGCATATGCCTTAATCAATATTGGTGGGCTCGGGCACACTTCCGTCCTTTATACAGACGAACGAGATCAAAAACGTATAGACATGTATGCAGAAAAAATGCCCACAGGTCGTATTCTTATCAATAGTCCGGCCTCACAAGGAGGTATTGGCGATTTATATAATTTTCGCTTAGAACCGTCATTAACATTAGGTTGCGGTTCATGGGGTGGAAATACGGTTAGTGAAAACGTTGGCGTAAAACATTTGGTAAATTATAAAACGGTTGCAGAAAGGAGAGAAAATATGTTATGGTTCAGAGTACCTCCGAAGATTTATTTTAAGCGTGGTTCTACGGAATTGGCCTTACGGGAATACGAAGGTAAAAAGCGGGCATTCATTATTACCGATAGGTATTTGTTTGATTCCGGAGCAACGCGCACAATTACCGATACGTTTGAAGAAATGGATATTGATTATCAAATTTTCTTTGATGTTAAGCCGGATCCAACCTTAGCTACATCCGATCAAGCCTTAAAAATGGTAAATGCTTATCAACCGGATTTAATTGTTGCCGTAGGAGGTGGTTCTCCGATGGATGTTGGCAAAATTATTTGGTTGATGTATGAGCAACCGAATACGGATTTTGATGACATCTCAATGCGTTTTATGGATATCAGAAAACGTATTTGCTCTATTCCTGAATTAGGCAAAAAAGCAGATTTAGTTTGCATTCCAACCACTTCCGGAACTGGTTCTGAAGTAACTCCTTTTTCTGTTATCACAGATGATAAAACCCATGTTAAATATGCCATTGCAGATTATGCTCTCACCCCTAAGATGGCAATTATTGATGCCAATTTTGTAGATAATATGCCTAAAAGTCTAACTGCGGCAGGGGGAATTGATGCCTTGGTTCATGCTTTGGAATCATATGTATCGGTAATGGCAACGAATTATACAAATTCACTGGCGATAGAAGCAATTAAGCAAATTTTCCGTTATTTACCAATTTCTTATGAAGAAGGGGCCAATAATCCTAAAGCGCGAGAAAAAATGCATAATGCAGCCACAATTGCCGGTATGGCCTTTGCCAATGCTTTTTTAGGAATTTGTCATTCCATGGCTCATAAACTGGGTGCTATGTATGGCATTCCACACGGTATTGCTAATGCTTTGTTGATTTGCCAAGTTATTCGTTTTAATGCGACAGATTGCCCTAAAAAGCAGACAGCATTTCCGCAATACAAAGCTCCGGAAGCTAAAAAGCGTTATGGTCAAATCGCTCATGTCTTATATTTAGCAGATGAAAGCGTTTCAGATGACGAAAAAGTCGAAAGACTGATTAAAGCCATCGCAGAACTAAAAGAAAAGATTGGTATTCCGAAGTCTATTCGTGAATGGGGTGTAGATGCCAAAACATTCAAAGCAAACTTAAATAAGTTGGTTCGATTAGCTTTTGATGATCAATGCACTGGAGCAAATCCGGTATATCCGCTGATGAGCGATATTAAACAAATTTATCTGGATGCATACGAGGGAAAGTATTAGAATAAAGGAATTATATGTAAACAATAGTTCAATAAGAGGAGAGAGAAAATGGAACCAACACAAACAATGGTTAACGAATATAAATTAAAGCAGTTTGCAAAAGCGATTTATAAAGTTATTGATACCAAATATGCCCCTAAATATGCGTTAAAAATAAAAATAGACCATAACAATATAAACAAAGAACTAAAACAAAAGTGCATGGCGCACCCGTATAATGTATTAGGGTGGACATTAACCACCTTTGAAAAAGCTTTAGTTGGTAAAAAAAATTGGAAAACCGAACCTTTACCATTTTTATGGATAAAAGTTGCTGAAAAAGATGGCAAATATCAGCACGGATACGTTCTTTTAAGCGGCACAAACTATATGTCAGATAAAATTCAAGGGGCGATAGACAGGGTTCGGGAACAGCTATTGGGCACAATAGAAGTTAATATGATAAAAGTTAATAGCATTGCAGATTTAGAAATTGATCCCAGCATTATAACTTATATCGATGCGGAAGGTAATGCCAAACTCCGTAACATCATTAGTTCAAAAACAATTTTAGGAATTCAATAAAGCAATGTTCTTTTAATTTCATCATAAGATATTGTTATTATTTAGTTTTTTGCGGCTTTATTTTGTAATTTCTTTATTAATTGATAAGCAAACATATAGTCATTAATACTATAAATAGTATACGTAGGTAATATATGTTGGTTATTATTAACTTCATCTTCAGCTATGTCTTCAGAAAAGGTGATATTTCCCACTTTCAACAGTCGGTCAAAAAAGTTATAAGAAATACTAATATAACGTATCTGCTTAAATGTTTTATGTATAACAGTTTCAATACCACGGAAAATATAAATACCTTTATTAGTAATGATAAATTTATTATTATGATATAAGAAATAAAAAATAGTATTCATTAAATAAATAATGACAAAAGAAATCGTCATTGCAATTATATAAGGATATAAATCTGTTATAAAATAATAAAAAGATGAGTTTTGAGGAATTTTTTTTAATGTGATGATAGGATAAATAAAGCTATCCCACAAATCTTTCACAGACATTTCGAATATTGCCATTAGCAAAATTAAAAAAAATGCTATCATCGTAAATGCTATCATTATAAAAATGCCAATCAATGAGATGTTAAAAATACTTTTTAGAAAAAGATATTTTATATTAGGGCCATCAGCCCAAAGAATTTCTTCATCCCTGCCAATTAGTGCCAATCTTTTTAAATTTACTTTTACGTTTAACATTGCTCACCTTCCCCAAAAATATCGCTATTGTACAGTTGTTTTCAATTTTTTTATTAACTTGTAAATACGCTTATAGTTATGGATAAAACATATCTTATGCGTAATACCGGAAAAATTAACGCTACCAACCTTACATAAGCGTTCAATAAAATCCCGAGAAGTATTAACCCAAGGTATTGTGTGAATTGGTTTACACTCAAATTTTTTAGAAAATATCCCATATGAAATATAAATGCATTGGTCTGTTATAACAAAATGCATATTACGATAATTAAAAAAATGCATTAAATCATCAGCAAAGCTATAAATTATAAAATATGAAATAGTTATAATCATAAACAGCGAAATTGGGTAACTTATTTTTAATGTGAACATAGGATGAAAAAATAAATATCCTATAGTTGATGCTGTTGGTCCTGCCATCAAAGATAAAGGTAGCATTACCATAAAATATAATATTATAGTAGATATTATCAGATCCCAATAGATATTTAACAAAAAACACTTTTTATTAGGATGTCCTTGCCATAAAATTTTTTCATCTTTATCGATTAAGGCCAGTAATTCTATGTCTGCTTTTTTTGACATTGTTTATAATCCTCATCATAAAAATACCTTTCCCCCAAGAAGAATTATATAATATTTTTTGTAAAAAATCAATTTTTTTCGACAAAAAACGAGTGCATTCTACCAAAAAATGCCGTCACAAAATATGACGACATTTAGGGTGAACTTTTTCCCGATTAGTATTAGCTAAATTAAGCAGATTTACTCGGTTGTAAGGCAATTAAACGCTCATTAACTGAAGCCAGTAAAGTTTCATAATTGGCTTTTTTCTGCCTTTCACCTTCAATTTTATCTGCAGGCGCTTTGGCTAAAAAGTTTTCATTTTTGAGCTGATTATCCACTCTGGCAATCAAAGCCTCATATTTTTCTTTTTCTACCTCTAAGCGCTTAATTTCTGCTTCTATATCCACCAAATCTTCAAATGGAATATATACAGCCGCAACCAAGCTCTCAATACTAATTGCATTAACTGGTATTCCGGTCTTATCTGCACGTATTTCAACAGATTTTGCAAATGCTAATTTTTGGAAGATAGGTTCAGCCGCCTTCAGAAATGCACCTTTCTCTTTGGTTACGAATATCAAAGCAGTTTTTCTGGATGGCTGAATATTCATATTAGCACGAACATTTCTAATAGATGTGATGAAATATTGCATTAATTCAATATTTTCATATTCTGCACTGTATTCCAAATCTTTAGCCTTAGGCCATGCCGAAACTATTAAAGGTGTGTCATCTTCACTTAACCTTGAATATATTTCTTCAGTAACAAACGGTAGGAACGGATGCATAAGTTTTAAGATTGTTGTCAAGCCGTAATGCAATACATAAGCAGCTTCTTTTTTGCTGGATGCATTTTCATCATAGAGACGTGGCTTAACCATTTCAATATACCAACTGCAATAATCATTCCAGAAGAAATCATACAGTTTTTGCAATGCCACCCCAAACTCAAATTTATCAAGTTCTTCAGTAACATCTTTAATTGTTTTGTTAAGCTTAACTAACATCCACTTATCTTCCGGTTGCAAGTCAGCTTTATTCCAAGTCTTATAATCAATATCTTTAATACCGTTTAATACAAACTTGGCAGAGTTCCAGAGTTTATTAATAAAGGCCTTAGCAATATCTAATCTATCCATTGAATAACGGGTATCTGTTTCCAAAGATAAACCTTGTAACAATGAAAAACGTAAAGCATCAGCACCATAATCTCGTATGGCATCTAACGGGTCAACACCGTTATTTAAGCTCTTGCTCATTTTTCTGCCTTGTGCGTCGCGTATCAATCCATTCAACACAACTTTATGGAATGGTATTTTGCCGGTCTGATGAAGCGCAGAAAAGATCATTCTTGCAACCCAGAAAAACAGAATGTCATTACCGGTAATCAAAGTAGATGTCGGATAAAAATATTTATAATCTTCTGTTTCCTCTGGCCAACCTAATGTCGAAAAAGGCCATAATGCAGAAGAAAACCAAGTATCCAACGTATCTTCATCTTGTACCCATTCGGTACAACCGCAAGCACAAGCTTTAGTTGGTTTTTCAGCACAAACCTCTATTTTACCACATTTTTTGCAGTAATATGCTGGTATACGATGTCCCCACCATAACTGACGAGAAATACACCAATCTTGAATGTTTTCCATCCAGTGGAAATAAGTCTTTTCATAGCGTTCAGGATATATGGTAATCTCTTTATTTTTAACCACATCAATTGCCGGTTTAGCTAAGCTTTCCATTTTAACAAACCATTGCTTAGAAACCATCGGTTCAACAGTATGGTGGCAACGATAGCATTTACCGACATTATGTGTGTATGGTTCTATCTTAACTAAAACGCCTAATTCTTGCAACTCATCAACAATCAGTTTGCGCGCAGTTAAAATATCCATACCTTTATATTTTTCAACCAAATCGGTCATCTTGCCGTCTTCATCGATAACTCTGATAATTTCTAAGCCATGTTTCTTTCCGGCATTAAAGTCATTAAAATCATGAGCCGGTGTAATCTTTACGCAACCTGTACCGAACTCAGTTTCAACAAACGGATCGGCAATAACTTCTATTTCGCGATTAACAATTGGCAAAACAACTTTTTTCCCGATATATTTGGCAAAACGTTCATCAGATGGGTTAACCGCCACCCCTGTATCACCAAGCATAGTTTCCGGACGAGTGGTTGCCACATCCAAATAAAAGGATTTATCTTTTGCCCAATAGCGAATATACCATAACGATGATGGCTCTTCTTCATACTCAACTTCAATATCAGATAAAGTGGAATGGCAACAAGGACACCAGTTTACCAATCTCTCACCCTTATAAATTAAGCCTTCATTATATAAATCTATAAATACTTTTTGAACAACTTTGCTTAAGCCTTCATCTAATGTAAAGCGCTCTCTTGTCCAATCGCAAGAGCAACCTAGTTTCTTCAACTGGCGGATAATTGTTCCACCATATTCTTCTTTCCATTCCCAGGCACGTTTTAAGAAGCCGTCTCTACCTAAAATATCTTTGCTAAGGCCTTCTTTTTTTATCATATCAACAACTTTCGCCTCGGTAGCACTACTGGCATGGTCTGTACCGGGAAGCCAAAGAGTATTATAACCCTGCATTCTTTTCATTCTTATCACGACATCTTGAAGCGTATTCACAAGGGCATGCCCTAAATGGAGCTTACCTGTTATGTTTGGTGGTGGAATCATAATGGAATAAGGTTCTTTGCTATAATCCACGGTAGGAGTAAAGTAACCGCCTTTATCCCATATATCATACCATTTTTTTTCCGCTTCTTCCGGATTAAAATATTTTTCCATTTCTGCCGTGTTCATTGTTTCCTCTTTATTTAATTAACAATGTCCAAAAGTTTATAATTGTTTCTATTAAAAGTCAAACTCTTTTTAGACGTAAATATCGTTTTTTCAGTTATATCAATACATCACCGGAAAAGCATATATTAAACATATTGACTTTATAATTTTAAAT
>JAGCRL010000151.1 GCA_017964705.1 Alphaproteobacteria bacterium | reverse complement strand
ATTTGCTTGGGAGAACCGATGTTAAATGTTTCTCCTGCCAGTTCGTAAATTTCAGCTGAGATTTTGTTCATTTCCGTATCAAATAAAGTATCGAGTTCTTTTAATTTTAATGTGTCAAGCATTACACCGGCTTGTTCCATTGTGTATAAGGTTTGGATTAGCGGACGATCAATTCCATCATAAACGAAAAGTTTCTTTTCTGCTAAAAGCTTAGGCTTTAAAATGTTGTACATGCGCATGGAATAGTCGGCTTCTTCCGCGAAAAAGCTGAGCACTTCGGATAGAGGCATAGTAGTAAAATCAGCTTTTTTATATTCAGGATCTGCGGATTTTAACGGTAATTCTAGGATAGAGGTAGTTAACGCCGGAAGAATAGGAAGTTGCACAGAGCTGTATAAATCGTAAGATAGAACAGCAATATCGTCATAAGGAAACGGAAATATATTGATGTTTAAGAATTGCGCTAAATCATGGCAACTTTCTTTTAAGTTAATCGAAATTTTCATTACTGCAGGGTCAGAAAATAAAGGTTCCAAAAACTCTTTAAGTTCTTTGGCAGTTAATCCTTCTGCCGTGGTTGGTGCAGAAAATAAATCTTGTGCCGGCAGAGTTTGTCCTAACGGCAGGTAAAAAGCACGCGCATCTTTTAGAGCAACAGATAAACCAAGGAAGGTATTGTTTTGTTTATACGTTAAAAATGTGAATGTATTAGCCGCTTTTATTTCTTTATAGAGTTGGCGCAATTCATCAATGTTTTTTATTAAGCGGTAGGTTGGAGTGTATTTTTTTTCTTCAGCAGGTAAGTCAGCACATTTTTTGCTCAGCCAATTTAAGGCTTTATTTTTTAGGCTTTTGAAAGCATGGCGATCAATTAAGTTTATTAAAACATCTTGATTTGGAGCCAGACAACGCAAGTCTTTAAGACCGATTTCTACCGGGACATCCGCTTTTAAGGTAACCAGTTTTTGAGAAATTAAAGCGTCTTGTTGGTGAGCAAGAATGAGTTCACGACGTTTATTTTGCTTAATTTCTTCAGCATGGACTAAAACTTGCTCTAAGGAGCCGAATTGATTGACCAATTCTGCAGCAGTTTTAATACCGATACCGGGAACACCGGGAATATTATCGGTACTGTCACCGGCAAGTGCTTGAACATCCGTAACACGTTCAGGATAAACACCGAATTTTTCTTTTACATCTTCGGGGGTAAAAAATTTGTTTTTCATGCTGTCATAAAAAGTTACCCCGTCGCGAATGAGCTGCATTAAATCTTTATCTGCGGAAACAATGGTTACTTCTTTTCCGGCTTTTAAGGCTATATCGGTATAAGTTGCAATTAAATCGTCAGCTTCATAACCTTCCATTTGTAACCAGTGTAGGTTTAAGGCCTCTACAACTTCATGAATTAAATCAAATTGAGGCTTTAATTCCGGCGGTAATTCAGGACGAGTTGCTTTGTATTCGGGAAAGATTTCATTGCGATAATTTTGCCGTTTGGCATCAAATAGTACTAGGCAGTAGTCACAAGAAATATTTTGGGTTAGGCTTAAAAACATATTTAAAAAACCATAAACGGCATTTACCGGTAAACCTTGGGGATTAGTCATCATCGGACTGGCAAAGAAGGCGCGAAAAATATAGCCTGAGCCGTCTATTAAACATACTTTCTCGGTCATCATGTATTCCTTTATTAAGTTATGTTTTTTATAGCGTTTATTTTGTTGTTTGGCAAAGAGTTTTTGTTAGTTTTGCGAATGAAAAATAGTTTTTAATCTTTTTATAAGATGTGTGTGATATATTATTTTCTCGAATATAGGTGGAGTATTAGTTTAACCATGGCACGAATCGAAAATAAAAAGCAGGTAAAAAAGAAAAAGACAACCGAAAAAACAACCGAAAAGAAAAAAACAAGACGTAAAAACAAAAAAAATCAAAAACGTTCTTGGAAAATGACGTTGTTTTTGTTGTTGCTGTGGATTGTGTTGGTAGCAGGCGGTACTATCGGGGGGTATATCTGGTATTGTCAAAAAACATTGCCGGCTTTTTCTAAAGCAATGTATGTGGAACGTCAACCCGGAGTTAAAATTCTTTCTGAGGATGGGCATGAACTTACTTCATATGGAGCTTTGTTTGCGGCGCCGGTGAGTGTGGCTACATTGCCTAAATATGTGCCACAAGCGATTGTTGATACGGAAGATAGGCGCTTCTATAAGCATAGCGGATTTGATGTTATCGGATTTGTGCGGGCGATGGGAATTAATTTGATTAAACGCCGTTATGCGCAAGGTGCCTCTACCATTACTCAGCAAGTGGCCAAAAATCTCTTTTTAACGCGTGAAAAAAGTATCAAACGTAAAGTGCAGGAATTTTTGTTGGCGCGATGGTTAGAAAAGCATTTTTCTAAACAGCAGATATTGGATATT
>JAGCRL010000150.1 GCA_017964705.1 Alphaproteobacteria bacterium | reverse complement strand
CCTCTAACACAATTATTTAATTGCCTAAACTATAGTCAAAATTTCAAGCTCTGCAAACTTTATTATCATTTTTTCCCCAAGTCCGCCCGTTTAACCTTATTTTTCAAGCCGACGCTTTTTCCTTACTGTCGGAAAATGAGAATTAATATACGCATATCTGGGGCAGGTTTTATCATGGTCATTAATCATCCCGCAAGCCTGCAAATGCGAATAGACCGTTACTGCCCCCAAATATTTAAATCCACGTTTTTTCAAATCCTTGCTGATTTGCAAAGAAAGTCCGTTACTGGCCGGAATTTTCCCTTCCTCATGTCTGTCATAAAGAATAGTCTTACCATCTGAATACCGCCAAAGATACTCCGAAAAGCTTCCGAATTCCTGCCTGATTTTCTGAAAACATTGTGCATTATGAATAACCGCCGCAATTTTTCTGGAACTTTTAATCATCCCTTCTTCTGCCATAATTCTGGCCACATCCTGCTGATTATATTGCGCTATTTTATCAAAATCAAACCAGTCAAAACACTTTCTGAAGACATCTCGTTTATTGATAACCGTACTCCAGCTCAAACCGCATTGCATCACTTCCAGCATCAAAAATTCAAACTGCTTAACATCATCAAACAGCGGCACTCCCCATTCCCGATCATGATATTGCCGATTAATCAACGAAGCATTATCCCAATAGTCTCTACAGCTCATTTTTGCCTACCATCTAATTCTTTACCCATACTTTCAAAGTGTAATCCCCACATTTAACAGCCGTCAAGCCATTTTTTACAAATCTTAATATTATATAAACAAATAAAATCATATAATATTTAGCATATTATTTCAAAGGAATCATCATGCATAAAAACCTTAAATCATATATTATCCTCATAATTGTTTCTATAATTTTAACTTTCATGAGTTTGTGCATTCTGAAAAACGGTTTTTACGTTGATGAAATATATTCATATGGACTTGCTCACAGCAGTACTGGTGCTTTTTTAGATGGGTATAGAGACATTTCTGTCCAACAAAATCCATATGCTCTTCATGATCATTGGCTAAAAGGAAAAATATTTCATGACTATCTAACCGTTCAACCATACGAAAGATTTCAATATTCTCACATCATAAAAAATTTAAAAAACGATGTACACCCCCCGCTTTATTTCATACTTTTACACACAATAGATTCCTTTATACCCGATACTTTCAACAAATATCCTGGACTTTTATTAAACGGATTAATCCTGATTTTACTGATTATTTTATTCAATAAAGCCTCTATCGAATTATTAAAAGACAAAAAATGGGCACTGGCTGCAACTTTTTTATTTGCTTTTTTACCCATAACCCTGGAAACAGAAGTTTACATTCGTATGTATTTGTTAGAAATGGCTTTTTTCATCGGATTAATTTGGCAAGCATTAAAAATAATAAATGATAAAAAATTTGTTTTCCATCAAATTATCACCACTTACATTTTAGCCACCTGTTGTTTTTTAACCCATTTCTACGGATTAATCTACGCCTTTTTCCTAACTCTCGGAACAATTATTTTACTTCTCTTAGAAAAACATTATCGATTATCTCTATTATATGGCATAATAATGTTATCAAGTGTATTAACCACCGCTATAATTTTTCCGCCTTTCTTAAACATTATTTTATTTTCAGAACGTGGTTTAGAAATTTCTCAAATAACATCCAAATGGCATTTATGGTTAATTCCGCATTTCTTTGAATTCTTATTAAATCAACTATCCGTATCTTTATTTTTTGCGCATCATTTTCTAATAGTATGGAGTTTAATTGTTTTATGTGTATTGCTGTTATTTTACAAAAACAAACTCCCCAAAATAGGATATACTCTATTTATAATCGGTCTTATAACCGGCTTTTTTATTGTTATGCTTGCTCCTAATATGGGAAGATTTAATAGTCGATATTATGTTGGTGTTATACCTCTGATTTACCTTTCATTAGTCTTAGCCTTTAAACAGCATTTCACTTTAAAAATATTTTGTTATACGGCCTTAATACTGTCTGTAATAAATTTTTCTATCATGTTGCATAACCCATTTCTCGATCGCAACTCTGACTTATCGCAAATACAAAAAACAATAGAAAATAAAAAAGTATTATTACAACGCCATATATTTCCAAGCATCTTCGTATTAGCACCGGCACTACAAAAAGCTAGCGATATTTATATCATATACAAAGATGAAGACATAAAAAAACACACTAAAAATAATGATTTTCCTGTCGGCTCAATTTTCATACAAGAACTAACTTCTACAGGAACTGGAAAATTTCAAAGCAAAACCAGTTATGCCACCTCTGAATATGGTCTGAAATACAACAACATGTATGAAATAGATTACATTGTATACGATGCTTATGAAAAAACAGCTTATACCGACTAAAAGTAACACTTAAATTCTATGACTGCTTCCTACCGCACGCCAAGAATACTTTGGCCAGCAAAATTCTTCCACGGTTTGATTTTTCTCAAACACTTCGCAAACAGCCTGCAATGTTTTAAGATATTGCGGATTATGGTGCAAAACAAGACCATCGATAGTCCCTTTATTAGCCCCTTTCTTACCTCCCAAAAAACAATACAACGCCGGATTAAAATGCCTGCAAAAAGCCCATTCCGTTGCTTCTAAATCATCAGTACCATAGCCGATTAACTTCAACATTTGCTCATGTGTTTTACCGTTCGAGCGATGTTCCCGCTTACAATCATACCAAAGTCCGACCCCGTTTTCCGCCAACTTCTGCCACGGAAACATAACCCCCGGGTCAATTTTTCTGGCCGGTGCCAAATCCGAATGCCCAATAATCTGTGTCGGTTCAATTGCATATTTATCGCTCAAATGCTGACAAAGTTCAATTAATGCATTAATTTGCTTATCTGTAAAAGGTTCCTCCCCAAACAGCCCGTTACACATTTCAATCCCGATAGAAGTGCTGTTCAAGTCCTTTTCGCCACGCCATTCTCCCACACCGGCATGCCAAGCCCTGCAAGCTTCCGGCACCAAACGGATAATTTCTCCTTGTTCATCAACTAAATAATGCGCAGAAAGTTCTCTTTCCACCAATTTAGCAATCAAATCATCAGCATTATGTTGCGCAGAAGCATGGATAACCAATGTATCTATCTGACGTCCTCTACGATCATTATAATATGGTAATAATAACTCTTTCATCTTACAAAAAACTCTTTCCTATATCAAAAGGTTGTAAATTAAATTTATCAGCAATAGTTGCCGCAATATCAGCATAAGTGGCCCGTCGCCCGATATTTTGCGGTACCACTTTTTTGCCAAACATCAATACCGGCACACACTCGCGTGTATGTTCAGTACCTTTATAAGAAGGATCACATCCATGGTCTGCGGTAATAAACACTATATCATCATCCCCCAACACTTCGGCAATTTCCGGCAATCGAGTATCAAAATATATCAATCCCTCGGCATAACCTTTCAAATCCCGACGATGTCCCCATTCCATATCAAAATCCACAAAATTAGTAAAAACGATTCCGTCATCGTTTCCAATCCGTCTGCATTCTTCCAGCGTAACATTCCAAAGCTCTTCTAAGCCGCTCGCTTTAACTGCTCTGCTAACTCCCGAACCGGAATAGATATCATTAATTTTACCGATAGCCGTTACCTTAAGCCCGGCCTCATAAGCTTTATCCAAAATAGTTGGAGCAAAAGGTCTTACCGCATAATCATGCCTGTTTTTTGTGCGCACAAACTCACCGGCTTTTTCTCCTATAAACGGTCTGGCGATAATCCGCCCGATACGATAAGGTTTCACTTCCTCAAAAGCAATTTCACAAAGCTGATATAATCGTTGTAACCCAAAATATTTTTCATGTGCCGCAATTTGCAGATTACTGTCAGAAGACGTATAAAAAATCGGCATTCCGCTGGCAATATGTTGCTCTCCCAGTTCTTGAATAATCACCGTACCGGAAGCAGCTTTATTTCCCAAAATACCGGAAATTCCAGCTCGCGCACAAATTTTTTTGATTAATTCATCAGGAAAACTCGGATAATCAAGCTTAAAATGCCCGAAATCCTGTTTAACCGGCACTCCTGCCATTTCCCAATGTCCGGAGATAGTATCTTTACCGGCGCTGATTTCTTCCATTGCTCCAAATTTAGCCGGTAAATTTAATTTTGCCTTTGCTTTTTCAACCGGCGCCCTTATTCCGGAAGCAATTTCTCCGGCCTCAACCAGCCCCACCGCCTCCAAATTAGGCACAGCCAGGTGTTCATAGTTTTCGGCAATATGCAAAAATGTATTAGCCCCCAAGTCATCAAACAAAGCAGCATCTTTTGCGCCTCCCAGCCCAAAAGAATCCATCATTAAAATAATGACTTTAGCCATAAAAATCTCCCTCAAAAAAACTAGAAAAAAGATAAATCACACACAATAAATTC
Organism: Alphaproteobacteria bacterium; assembly: GCA_017964705.1. Taxonomy (GTDB): domain Bacteria; phylum Pseudomonadota; class Alphaproteobacteria; order RF32; family CAG-239; genus CAG-267. The sequence continues at coordinate 2,720 of JAGCRL010000150.1, read as the reverse complement.
GCAACAAAATTAATTTTTTCCCCACCGAAAAAAATTTTGCGCTTATTCTCTTTCTTTTTTAGATTTTATTTTACGCTCTGTCGATTTTTTAGCACGTTTCCTTAATGCCTCTTTTCGTGCTTCAATTTTTTCACGTTTTTCTGCCATTTTGCGCTTTTCTTCATTTTTACGACTTTGCTCGATTCTATTCAGAACATTCTGAAAAACAATTTGCACTAAGCCCTTCATACGCTCCTCATCGGATTTTTGTTTTTTTGCCAATTTCTTAGCTTTCATTTCAATATTGACCATATCATGCAAACGCCCCACATATCGGCTTGATCTTCTTGCCCCGCCATAATAAAGCACTTTGCTGTTACTATTATTTTCATCATCAGCAAAAATCGTTCTGATACGCACTGCTTTTGTTCCCATGTATGGCCTTGCCCGCGTTAACATAATATCTGTCGGCCTTTCCGCATCTTCCACAACATAGAACTTATCCAGTGGCGTATCATAGCGATGCAACGGTGTATGCGAAGAAAAAGAATCCCCCACTCCTGTCCAAACATCACTCGGATAAAAAACTACCGGAGCAAAATTGCTGGGATAATTTTTACCGCCATCTTTTAACCCTAAAATGTGATGCAACTGAAAAAATACACTGCTAACTCGAGAATATTTCCGCCCCGAATTAGGATATCCTGCAACTTCTGCACTGGCAAATAATAGTTTTATATCCTCTTCAGAAATATTATGTCGCCGCAAATCATCTTTAATCAACGCCACTAACCGTTTATTATTAACCATGTCGACCCAATATTGTTCTCTGGCTCCCGGCAAATCATCCTTATCTTCATCAGCGCTCATTTTCGCTCGTTTTTTTACAAACAATAACTCCCCATACCTATCACTAACTTCTTTTTCATCACCTAGAAGTTGATCACAAAAAACAGCTTGTAAATCTTTAACATTAAATTGCACGGCAATCTCCGGCGGCACTTTAGCTTCCGCTAATACATCCGGTAGCTGATAAACAAAATATTCATAACCAAAATCTTTTAATACTTGTACTGCTTCGCTGTTATCTAACATATCATAATAGTCAGAGGGCTTAAATCTTCTTCTTCCGTCACGTCTGAAATTACGATAAGCTTCCGAATGCTGAACAGGATAGAATTCACTTGTTTTATCAGGCATGTTAACACTATCATCAAATTGCATCCGTCTCACGGTACGAATATCGCTATCAGCAAATTTTGTCTCGTCAATAATAATTTTCAAACCGTAAAATGAACGCAACGCATTAACATCATCCAAATTTTGCTGACTGAAATTGTCAACCAGATATGTACACACTCTCTCATCAATATTATTTAATAAAACTGCTTCCCCTTCTGCCAAAAGAAAATTATTAAACCGTTCTTTTTCTGCCGCATCACCGCTTTTTACCACACGTGCCGCTTCCCTAATTAATGCCTCTTCAAAAGTCAAATCCGGATATTTTTTCCTTAAGCAAGATTCTATATAGTTATTATTATGTAACGCCATTTCTATCGCAACAAGCTTCTTATACTCCTTTCGGCGTTCATTTTCTTCTTTATTAGGCAATTCAAACATCATCCGTTCTTTGTTTTTTAAAATTTCATCTAATAATTTCGGATCCGTTGTCTCAGAATATTTCTCTAAATATTCTATCAAAAATTTATTTCCTATATTTTTCAGCAGTTCAAAAAACTGTTCCGATTTTTCTTTCCTATCTCCCACTAAAGATAAGTCATTAAATGCTCTATTCATCGCCTGATCTGTCGGCAAATGCGGAAACATTTGTTTAAGCTTTAATGCCATATAATCAGAATCCTCAAAACATTCCTTTACCGTTGGTTTATATATTTCCTTAAAATCTTTTTTTCTGTCGCCTAGTTGTTCGCATAATTTTTCATGACAATTCCAAATATAATCCAACACCGCTAAATCATTAGTAGATTTAACGGCCGCTTTCCAGCGCTCACATATATCCTTATAAAATCCGAACAAAGCATCCTGAGATTTATTTATTCTTCTTTTCGGTTTAACTTCATCAGCATCAGATTTTTCTTCTTGTTTCATTTTATTTTGATGCACCACATAATAATATTGAGAAATTTCACTAAGCACACTAAGCGATGCTTTCTCTCTTAATATCAAATCAAATATCACTGCAGAATTTTCTTTTGTTTTAGCCACTGCCATAAGCGTTTTAATAACCGCATCAGAAGAATTATTTTGAACTATTTTAGCCAAAATCTTCATTGCATTACTGGAATCAAAAGAATCTTTTATCTCAATCAAATACCTTAAAAGTTTCTCGGCTGTTTTTTCATCATTTTTTTGTTTTAAAACATGAAGCATCACTTCTTCAACATAACTTTCAGATTCTTTTGCTGACTGACTGTTTTTTATTACTTTATCTATTAGCTTATCATCCAAACTTATCTCTGGAAAATATTCCAAAAGTTCACTTAATCCGTCGCAAGATAAATTCGGCTGATTCAATATTTTTTTCAAAAATTCTTCCGAAAAACTTTTACAATAGTAACACATAAAATTAACGACATCAATATCATCCGTCTGTCTTAAAATTTTTTGATACACTTCTTCATCATGACAAGCTCTTATAATTTCTTTATATACATTTATAATATTTTTATCTTTTGTTTGCCCTTCCATACGGTGCAATAATTTTTCTATAATTTCTTTAT
>JAGCRL010000149.1 GCA_017964705.1 Alphaproteobacteria bacterium | reverse complement strand
TTTCCACATATTTTTCCAGCTTTTAACGATATAAAAAATCCTGAACGATATGCAGTTGCTTATCCTGAAGGCGAAACAATCGGTGAAGTTCAACAACGATTTATTAAATTTATTAGTCGTTTAAATGAGGAAAAACATACTAATGTATTACTTATTACTCATGGAATGTTAATACGTATTTTTGCAGAAACTTGTCTTAAAAAGAATATTTTGTTGGAAAATGCTTCTTTGCTTAAAGTTTCTTATGATGAAAAAAACAAAAAGTTTCGCACACCTAAAATTTTATTTTAATTTTTTATAACAAAAAAGCCTGCATATTGCAATGCAGACTTTCTCGTTTTATTCTTTTATCCAAATCCAGTATAAGAGTTTTGATATGGAAAATATTATCATAGCCAATACCATAGCTAGTATTATGAATGCTACAACTCCGAAAACAAACGGCAGTATAATTAGCTTTCCCTCCCAATAATCATCCCAAGCTATTATACCGACTGCTCCCACTAGAAAGATCCAAAAAACGGAGAACAAAAAACGACAAACTCTTTGCACCCATTCATTTGTGAATTCCAGTGAAGTGACATTTTCTATCAGATGATCAAAATCCATATCTTTGTTTTTGTATGCATTTATTGAGATACAAACACATACAACTAGAATACAAAAGAGGTATCCTAGAATAAAAAAATAACTGACTGACATAATTATTAATTTTAATAGGTTATAAAAATAATTTTGATGGGCGGATTATATGGTTAAAATCTGGTAATGTCAATTTATTTTATCCCAAAATTTAAAAAAGTTCTTGACGTTTCTCTTTTTGTTGATTAGTTTATTTCCGTCATATGGAGATGTGGCAGAGCTGGTTTAATGCACCTGACTTGAAATCAGACGAGGGCGCAAGTCCTCCTGGGGTTCGAATCCCTACATCTCCGCCAACAAACGAGCCTACCTTTACGGTGGGCTTTTTTTGTTTTTATAAACAAATCTCCGCCAATAAAAAAGCACCGAAATCGGTGCTTTTACTTTTTATGCTTTTGATGAACTATTTATCATCATCATCAAAATCATCATCATCTTCTTCATCATTAAAGTCATCATCAAATTCATCGTCTTCTACATCATCTTCATCTAAGATATCATTTTCATCTTCATTTGATTGAACGCCTGCTAATCTTAGTTGTTCGGCTATTTCTGACTTTTTACGACGACCACGACGTTTCTTTGCTGGAGCTTTCTTTTGCAGAGCCATAATTACATAATTGCCGACAATCTTATATAAATCAACCAGGTGATTGTTATACATATGATCGCCCTCTTCTATCATGGCGAAATCTACATCAATATGACGTTGAGTGTTTAGCCTTGTTGCTAATTCTTCTACCATATGCGGATCACCAATGTCATCTTGTCCGCCTTGGATGATAAGTCCTGATGTGGGGCATGGAGCTAAAAAGCTAAAATCTTTTTCATTTGCCGGCGGAGAAACAGCAATAAAATTATTGATATCCGGACGACGCATTAATAATTGCAAGCCAATCCAGGCACCAAATGAATATCCGGCTATCCAACATTGTCTAGCATCAGGATTGTTGGCTTGTAACCAATCTAGAGCCATTGTAGCATCTGATAATTCACCGGGACCATCTTCGAATTCTCCTTGAGAACGTCCGACTCCGCGAAAATTAAAGCGCAAAACAGAAAAACCAAGGTCTTTGAAACAAGTAAACAATGCGTATGCTACTTTGTTATTCATTGTTCCACCATATTGCGGATGTGGATGCAAAATCAGAGCAACCGGAGCGTCTGCTCGTTTAGCTTTGTGATAACGGCCTTCTAATCTGCCGGCATGTCCGTTTATAATTACTTCTACCATGATAAACTCTTTTTTAATCTTGATTTCATAAAAACTGGTATTTATATTACATCAATGTTTCTTAATTTGCTGTTAATACAAAATGGGGTTATAACAAAAATGAAAACAAATTTCAAGAATTTTCTTAATGAGCTTGATACAATTATCGCTAAAGATCCTGCTACTTCAAGCAGAATCGAAGCTTTTTTATGTTCGCCAGGATATCATTCTATTTTGTTTTATCGGCTGGCTCATCGCTTATGGATTAAAAATTGGTGCCTTTCTGCCAGATTAATCTCTCAATTGGCGCGCTTTTTAACCGGTATTGAAATCCATCCGGGAGCGCAAATCGGTAAAAAGTTTTTTATTGACCATGGAATGGGAACAGTTATTGGAGAAACATCAATTATCGGCGATAATGTTACTATGTATCACGGAGTTACATTGGGAGGAACTAAATCTTTTAACGGCAATAACGGAAAAAGACACCCGACTATTGATGATAATGTGATTATCGGCGCCGGAGCACAAATTTTAGGACCTATACATGTGGGGAAAAATGCTAAAATCGGCGCAAATGCTACCGTTGTTAAAGATGTTGCGGCAAACACGACCGTTATCGGTATAGCCGCCCATAAAGCAGAAGCAAGCAAAAGCTTTGCATTTGTTCCTTATGGTATTAATGCTAAGTGTCCGGACCCATATGATGAAAGTGTAGAAAACCTGCAAAAGCAAATTAATGAGTTAAAAAAGCTGATTAATTCCAAAAATTAAAATATTTTTGCTTTGTGCAATACTTTTGCTTTATACTTGCATTTCAGTCTTCTTGTTAATATAGTCATAAAAGTTTTTAAGTCGATTGGAATGTATTATGGAAAATAAGAAGATTGATACAGAAAAGAAAAAAGAAACTTTAGGGGAAACTTTCAGAACAGTTTTTTATGCTGTTATTATTGCGGTATTAGTAAGAACTTTTTGGTTTGAACCGTTTAAAATACCCTCCGGTTCTATGTATCCTACATTAGAAGTAGGAGATTTTTTGTTTGTTTCTAAATATACTTATGGTTATTCAAGACATTCTTTTCCTTTTAGTTTTCCATCTTTTAAAGGAAGAATATGGCAAGATTTACCGGAACGAGGAGATGTAGTAGTATTTAAATATCCGGGAGATAATAAAACCGATTATATCAAAAGAATTATCGGAATTCCGGGAGATACCGTGCAGGTAAAAGACGGATTGCTTTATATTAATCATCAAAATGTTCCAAGACAAAAAGTCGGGCGCTATGTTATTAGTGAATATACCCCCTTCCCTCAGGAATTTGTAGAATATATTGAAACATTACCTAACGGAAAGCAACATCGTATTTTGGAATATAGTGACGATGTTATGATTGTTGACAATACACCGGAATTTACTGTACCGGAAGGACATTACTTTATGATGGGAGATAATCGGGACAACTCTAACGATTCACGTAAAGATATTGGAATGGTACCTTTGGAAAATATCGAAGGCAAGGCTCGGTTTTTATTTTATTCGCATGATGATACTTCCTCTTGGTATAATCCTATCAGTTGGATTATGGCCATTCGTTGGAAAAGACTGTTTAATAAAATTAATTAAGTAATATATAAAATTTATCTTCCACGCAGTTCCTGTAGTCTTTGTTGGGCTATCAGTTCCCATTAAGATTTTTTGTTATATAAAAAAACACACTATCGACTAATCTTATCTATAAAAAAAAACAGCCTTGCATCAAAGCTGGGCTGTTCTTTTATTTTGTAGATCTAAGCAGATTTAGATAGCGCCGCTGAACGAAGTTCTCTAACTTTGTTTATCAACTTTGTAGTGGAACTATCATGAACGGCAGAAACACCATTTTCCAACTCTGGTAAAATTTTAAGAGCTAATTGTTTACCAAGCTCAACACCCCATTGGTCAAATGAATCAATCTCCCATATTACGCCTTGGGTATAGACCTTATGCTCATACATTGCAATCAACATTCCTAAGTTATATGGTGTTAGCTTATTTATGATAAACATATTGCTCGGACGATTACCGTCAAAACTCTTATTGAGCTTTAATTTTTCTATTGTAGCTTCGTCTTTGCCGGCTGATCTTAATTCTGCGGCAGCTTCTTCTTTAGTTTTTCCTTTCATCAAAGCTTCTGCTTGCGCTAAAATGTTCGCTAATAAAATCTCATGATGTTTGCCGATTTCATTTTGCGAAACAGCCGGAATAATAAAATCTACCGGAACAGGCTCCGTGCCTTGATGCAATAATTGGAAGAAAGAATGCTGAACATCTGTGCCTGCCCCACCAAATAAAGCCGGACCGGTGGCATAATCGGTAATTTTTTTATTATCTAAGCGAACGGACTTACCATTGCTTTCCATATCCAGTTGTTGCAAATATGATGGCAAGAACTTCAAATATTGGTCATATGGAATAACCCCATAGCGATGAATATTATAATAATCATTATACCATATACCGATTAATGCCATTAAAACCGGAATATTTTTTTCAAGCGGTGCAGTGCGGAAATGTTTATCCATAGCTTCGGCGCCTTTTAATAAAGCTTCAAAATTATCGTAACCTACTGCCAATGCAATCGATAAACCAATAGCAGACCACAAAGAATATCTGCCGCCGACAAAGTCCCAAAACTCAAACATATTATTGGTATCTATACCAAATTCCGCCACAGCTTTGGCATTGGTTGATAAAGCAACAAAATGATTGGCAACAGCCTGATTGCCTAATGCTTTAACCAGCCATTCCCGACAAGTCTTTGCGTTGGTTAAGGTTTCTATGGTGGTAAAAGTTTTAGAAGCAACAATAAATAATGTTTCTTCAGGATTGATTTTACTTAAAACTTCTGCACAAGCGGTACCATCTATGTTGGAAATAAAGTAGCAACTTATGTCTTTGGCCCAATATTTTTTTAAGGCAGATGTTACCATATACGGACCTAAATCTGAACCACCAATACCGATATTTACAATATTTGTGAGCTTCTTGCCGGTATAACCTTTAAAAGAACCGTTGCGAACAGCCTCTGAAAATGATTTCATTTTTGCAAGAACACGACGAATTTCCGGCATGATATCTTGACCATCAACATATATCGGATTATTTGAAAAATTACGTAACGCTGTATGTAAAACAGCACGATTTTCGGTAACATTAATCTTTTTACCGCTAAACATATCTTCAATGCGCTCTTTTAAGTGATGTTCTTCTGCCAGAGATAACAGTGATTGTAATACTTGTTCATCAAAGCGATTTTTGGAATAATCAAAAACCAGATTTTCAAATTCTATGGTATATTTTTCTGCACGTTTGCTATCTTTGGCAAATAATTCATTCATTGTTATCGGAGCAAAACGTTTGTATTCTTCTAGCAATTTTGCTACCGCTGTTGATACAGCCATTCTATTTCTCCCAAATATAATTCTTGTTAATGACGGCAGATTACGACTTCCCCCTGTTTCTGTCAATGGTATTTTTCTATATATCCGCGTGAGGTTAAAAACCTATATTTAAAGAAAATTGTGATTTAATT
>JAGCRL010000148.1 GCA_017964705.1 Alphaproteobacteria bacterium | reverse complement strand
GTTTCTTCTGTTTCTCTTGTTTCCTTTGGTCAATCCTATTATCTATTTCATCTCCACCTTGTCCTGAAGGCTTCTGAGATCTCTGAGCCTTTTCGTCTATAACAGCTCCATCTTTGAGCTGAGTATAAGCTTTATGTCCATCTTCATAATAAGTTATCGAACCATCGGCATGAACATACCGGTCTATTACCCCCGGTTTTCCGTCCTTCTTATAATAGGCAATCTCACCATTGACATAAACTAAAGCAGCAGGTCTTTTCATTTCGGCATCAAAATAATACCATGTATTATATTTAGGGTTATTAGGATCATAATTAGATTCATCAAGAATTTCTTTAATTCGTTTCTTTGGAAGCCCAGCAATATCTTCATCTAACACTGGCTTTGTCGGTTCTGTAAGCTGTTGTGGTTGCCCTCCATCTCCTCTTTTTGATAGCCCACTTTGGTTGGAATTACCTTGTCTGCCTTGCCCCTGACTACCATTATTGGTGCCTTTACTATTATCATCACTATTTTGTTTAGGTTCTTTCGTTCTTCTGGATAAAAGCTCAACTTGCTCTGATGTTAATCCCGTACCTGTAGCCATACGTCTAATAACTCCAATAGAGGTAAGCTTTCCATCTAAACTCTCACCTAATTCTTGCATCACATAAAATGGTTCAACCATAGCTCTAAGCATTAGCGTATAAGCAGCTTGGTGCCCATATCTATTTATCATAGCATCCATAATCTCTGCTTGTTTATCTGCCGGAACTTTAACTGTTTCAAGCCATTTTCTCATGCTTACTTTAACACGGTCTTCATCAAAATTCTTACCGTATTTTACTAATTCTTCTTTTCTGCAAGGAACCTCAGCCATTGTCTTTCTCCTTCTTCCCACTATAGCCCATTATAACATATATTTGCTTTAAAGCATAGCAAAAAAAGAATTAATATTGTCTTTAAATGTCCAAAATATTAATTTTACTGTTTATTTTTCAAAAAAAGAGATTATTTTATCATAAAACAAAAGGAGAATGTGATGCAAATTGGTATAATAGGAACCGGCATGGTCGGTAGTAGTATCGCTTTTGCACTGGCAACTGCCGGTGTGGCGGAAAAAGTAATTTTAATTGATTATAACAAAGAAAGAGCCGAAGCGGAAGCAATGGATATCTCGCATGCCACTCCGTTTTCATCCGGTGCAACGGTTATTGCCGGCGACTATCCGGATTTGAAAGAAACCGGCTTGGTTATCATAACTGCCGGAGCAAACCAAAAACCCGGCGAAACCAGATTAGACCTCTTGTCCAAAAATGTTTCTATCTTCAAATCTATCATTCCGGAAATAACCCAATATGCCCCTCATGCCATCTTGTTGATTGCTACCAATCCCGTAGACATTATGACCGAAGTGGCGCTAAAACTTTCCGGTTTTCCTAAAAATCGCGTTTTTGGTACCGGCACGGTACTCGATTCTTCAAGATTCCGCAGTAGTCTCGGCTATCATTTGGATATTTCGCCCACCTCTGTGCATGCAAATGTTATCGGTGAACACGGCGATAGTGAAGTATTGCTTTGGTCCGGTGCTGTGGCAGGAACCACCCCGATTGAACAAATTGCCGCACAAATCGGCGTGATTTTAAGTGATACCATAAAATCTAACGTGGATAATGACGTGCGTAATGCCGCTTATGCCATTATCAAAGGCAAAGGCTCCACCTATTTCGGTATTGCCGCCGCCGCATTACACATTGTAAGTGCTATTACCGGCAACAGCCACATGATTTTAACCGTCAGCTCTCACCATGATACAGCCATCGGCGGCCACAAAAATATCTGCTATTCCATGCCCTCAATTGTGAGCAAAAACGGTATCGAAAAAGCACTTATTCCGGTTATGAACGAGCAAGAACGTTTAGCCCTTGAACAAAGCGCCGAAACATTAGCCGAATATACTAAAAAAGCATTGGATATGCTTTAGTCTAACGGTGGCAACGGTGTATAATATTTATACCACAAACGTTGCAACATACGGAAAAATTTATCGTGCGCGGCTTCTTCGCCGAGTGGTTTTTTAGACGATGCAAAATGAACAATGTTTGCTGCTGCAAAAACATCACGAATATCACGCCAACCACGTCCGTAAAATTCACCTAACTTCGGCAAATCAATATACTCAAAGAAGAAATTCATTGCATTATCTTCAAACGGCAATAATTTAACTTTATCACCAACCACCACATTAAAAGCATCTTGATCCATGTATGTGCGGAAATTATTATTGGTAAAATCTTCCAGTTTTTTGAGCAAATCATCTTGGCGGAATTTTGCTAAGTTCATCAACATTACTCCGCTGTTAAAATAAAAACCGCGCGCCTCCAAATTAAGCTCTAAAACATGAGTGTTTTCAAAAAACCAAGACGGATCTTTAACCGCTGCTAAATAAACATCACTAACATCCGTTTTATACAAAGAATTTAAATCATGCAAAACTAAAATATCCGAATCAAGATACAAAACTTTATCAAGTTCCGGCAACGCTTCTGCTATATAATACTTTAACAATGAAGCCTTAGAAACATGGGTGTCGCGAATATAAAACAAATCTGCCTGTTTTTGCGGCAAAACTTTTACCGTTACCCCTTCACCTTCCATTGCTTTTAATGCCGCAACATCTGATTCTGAAACATCAACCGTCATCACATTAAAATGATATTTGGTATTAGGACATTTTGTTTGTTTGGCAGAATTAATCGCTACCCTGGTAAAATCCATGTAATTTGCGTCAGTTATCAACACCAAATCAAGTGTTCCCTCAACATTTTCACAATTTTGCGGTTCTAATTTCAGATCAAAATCATAATCAATCTGGCTTACCTCTGCATTTGTTTGTTGTTGTGATTTTTCTGCATATCGCTCCAGCCACGAAGCTAAAAGTAAAAGAATAATTACGATAACTGCAATAATATCTGCTGCATACACCCATTTCATACCGGAATCTTTTTCGGATTGGTTAGGGTCTTTTTTTTCATCCGTATTATCTGCCATCAAAAGTCTCCTTCAAATATTATGCCGTGAAATATAGCAAAATATAAGTAAAAATCCGGTTAAAAATTAATCGTTATTATTTTGAGCCCAGCATATTTGAAATCAAAACATTTTTTACTCTGGCATCATTACTTAACATCAAAAAGATATCTTTTTCCCCCACAAAAAAATACGGTTTTTTCGGAAAAACTTGCAATTGTTTTATGGCTGGAATCATCTTATCTTTATCTGTTCCAAAATCCATCGCGAAAATTTTAGCTTTAAGTTCTTCTCCTCGGCTCAAATTTTCATTATGGGTACCATAAACAATATTATCACCTAAAT
>JAGCRL010000147.1 GCA_017964705.1 Alphaproteobacteria bacterium | reverse complement strand
TTTAGACCATATCTTTTCAACCGTTGTCTGCACTAACACATAAAACAACGGAATAACAATCAAACCGCCCAATGTACCAACTAACATACCGGAAAATACCGGCACACCAACTGCCACTCGTGAACCGGCACAAGCCCCTGTTGCCCAAACCAGTGGCGCCACACCCAAGATAAAGGTTAATGCTGTCATCAACACCGCTCTAAACCTTTCTTTTGTTCCGGTAATCGCCGCATTAATAATCGATGCCCCTCGTGCATGTTCATCTTTTGCAAATTCTACAATTAAAATCGCATTCTTTGCCGATAATCCGACCAACAACACTAAACCAAGTTGCGCATAAATGCTCAAAGGTAATCCGGCAATCCACAACCCTGCAAAAGCACCAAACATACCTGTCATCACTGAAAGGATAACCGAAATCGGCAATGTCCAACTTTCATATTGAGCCACTAGAAACAGATAAGCAAATAATATAGCTAATGCCACAATATAAACAATTTGCCCCTCATTACGCCGCTCTTGTAAGCTCATACCTGACCATTCATATGCATAAGCTTTATCAAGTGCTGTATCAGCTAATTTTTCCACCGCCAACATTGCCTGTCCGGAACTGGAATTTGCCGCCGGTGTAATACGAATAGTTGCCGCTGCATACTGATTATAGCGATCTATTGCACGTGGTAATGTTACTTGCCTGATTTCAAGTAAACTCCCCAACGGTACCATATTTCCGGCTCCGCTTTGTACATAAAGTTCTTTAATGCTCTCCAAATTTTTACGATATTTCCAATCACCCATAATCATCACTTTATTTGCTTCTGTACCGATATTAACATCATTTACATAAGATGCTCCCAAATACGTTTGCAACGTTGCATAAATATCGCCAATAGAAACACCTAACAACTCAGCTTTTTCTCGATTAATATCCAAATAAGCATGCGGCGTACTTGAGGTAAAAGTAGAATATGCCATTGCAACTTCCGGCAATTGATTAACCTTCATTAAAAACCCATTTAATGTTCGTCCTAAAGCATTCATGTCCGAATCTTCAACTGCTTGTAGGCGCAAGTCCATACTATTATCGTTACCGATACCTGGAATAGCCGGCATTTCCATAAACATAATACTTGCTTCCGGAATACCTGCCGCCGCCATCATCAACCTATTTTTAATTGTCGTTGAAAAATTCTCTTTTCCTTTTCGTTCGCTCCATGGTTTTAATGTAATTGCGTTAAGTCCCACATTTTCACCTTGTCCGGCAATAATACTAAATCCGCGCAAGTTCATTGCAGATTTTATTTTATCCTCTTTTTCAAATAACGGTCTGATTTTATTCATAACTTCTAATGTTCTGTTCATAGAAGAACCTTCCGGTAATTGCACATTACTCATAATAAAACCTTGATCCTCATCTGGAATAAAAGAAGATTTTATATACTTAAATCCGATAAAATTTAATATCATCAATAACAATAAAACACCCAATACAAACGGTATTTTGCGCCCTAAATGATCAACCATACGCACATATGTTATTTTCATCAAATTCACACCGCGCTCAAACTTGTACAATACACCGGCAGTCTTTTCTTTATAAGATTTCAATAGCGTTGCACATAAAGCTGGACTAAGAGTTAACGCATTCACACCTGAAAACAGCACTGCAAAAGAAATTGTAATAGCGAATTGCTGATAAATACGCCCGGTAATACCACCCATAAATGCAATCGGCACAAAAATAGCCAATAACACCAATGTTGTTGCTACAACCGCTGTAGAAACCTGTTCCATAGCTTTAGTAGCAGCTTCTTTAGGTGATAGCTTTTCCGTTTGCATTAAATAAATAACACGCTCTACCACCACCACAGCATCATCAACCACCAAACCAATAGCCAAAATCAAACCAAATAACGTCAAAATATTCAAATTATACCCAAGTGCTAACATGATGGCAAATGTCGATAAAATAGAAACCGGAATAGCAATAGCAGGAATAAATGTCGCCCTCCAATTCTGTAAAAATAGAAAACAAACAAAAACCACCAAACCAAAAGTTAAAAACAAAGTAAATACCACTTCTTCAATAGATACACGAATAAATTCCGTCGCATCAAAGAAAACATTTACGTCAAAATCTTCCGGGAAATATTTAGAAAGACGCCCCAATTCTGCGCGCACGGCATCCATAGCTTTTAATGCGTTTGCCCCTGAAAGTTTATTAACCAAAATACCTACATTAGGTTGTCCGTCTACATCCGAAGAAACTAAATAGCTTTCCGAACCAATTTCTACTCTGGCAACATCTTTCAAACGCACCAATCCACCTTCTTTTTCAGTGCGAACGATAATATTTTCAAAGTCTTTTACATCATTCAAACGTCCTTTTGTTTCTAGAGAAAAAACGCGTAAACTTGTTCCATCATTGGGTTCTCCCCCCACAGAACCTAAAGAAGGCTGAAAGTTTTGGCTAGATATTGCAGCCCGCACCGCTTTAATAGGCAGATTAAGCGCTGTCATTTTATCAGCATCAAGCCACACACGCATACTAAGCGATGAACCCATCACATTAGCTTCCCCCACACCATATTGCCTTCCTAGACTGTTTTTAACATTATTGGAAACATAGTTATTCAAAAAGTTTTTATCATGTGTTCCGTTAGGAGAAATGGCCTGCAAAAAACCCAAAATTTCTGAAGACCGGCGCATAACATTAACACCTCTGGCTTGCACTTCATCCGGCAATTGCGCCACCGCTTGCTGAATACGATTTTGTACTTTAACCTGTGCCAAATCCGGGTCTGTGCCAATTTCAAAACTGATTGTAAGCCGATATAAACCAGAATTGTATGATGACGATTCCATATACATCATATCATCAATCCCGTTAACAGCCGTTTCAAGTGGAATAGCTATTGTATTTGCTACTGTCTCTGCACTAGCCCCGGCATAGTTTGCACTCACAACCACTTGCGGCGGTGTAATTTCAGGATACATTGCAACTGGTAAAGAAAAAACAGCAATCCAACCGGCCAAACTCATAACAATGGCAATCACTACTGCAAAGCGAGGTCTTTCAATAAAAAACTTAGAAAACATAACCCAAAATCTCCGCTAATCTTTATTCTGCTTTTTGTAATTCTTCTGCATTCAACACATTAATTAAAGCGCCATCACGCAACATTCTGTTTGCTAATCCGCTCACAAGTACCTTATCTCCTGCACTTAAACCGGATGTTATAACCTGTTGTCCGTCAAAAGCATCCCCTAGCTTTACAGCTCTCATCTTTGCTGAATTATCTTCATTAACAACATACACATAAGAGGTCCCTTCCGCTAGAACAACCGCTTCCTCAGGAATTACAAGTCTCATTTTAGGCTTATCTGATGTAATATGGATATTTACATAAGAACCAGTCTTCAAATATTGCTTTTAATTATTGATATACGCATAAACTGCCATTGTTGCCGTTCCCAAATTAATCTCATTATTTACAAAAAAGTGATTCATTTTTTCACGTAAGACATCTCCGTTTGGCAACAAAATATTAATCGTTAAATCACCAATATCATCTTTTTCTGTATCTTTTTGCATTTCCAAAAATTCTTTATCCGTCATTGAAAAAGCTATTCTAATCGGATCAATCTGCACTACTCTTGCTAAAATAGAAGTTGAAGCATTCACAAAATTACCGACAGTTACCTGTGTTTTACCGATACGTCCGTCTATATACGCTTTTACTTCTGTATTATCCAAATTAATTCTGGCAAGTTCTAATTGCGCCTTTGCTTGTGAAACAGTTGCTTTTGCTTGCAAATAAGCACTTTCTGCCGCATCAAATGTTGCTTTGGATGCTATGTTTTTTGAACTCAGCTTCTTTTGCCGCTCATAATCTCGCTCTGTTCTGGTCAAATTTGCCTCTGCACTTTCAAGTTGCGCCTTGGCTAAATCATAATTTGCTTGATAGGGCTCTCTATCAATGATAAATAACGCATCATCTTTTTTAACCAAACTTCCCTCGGTAAAATTAATCTTATCCAAACTACCACTGACTTTTGCTACAACATCAACACTATTAATCGCTTCAACTAACGCAACATACTCCCTCTGATTACCGACATTTTTTTCCTCTGCTACAGCAACTTTTGCATTAACGACAGGCATAACATTCATAGCATTTTTTTGATTATAAAAATGACAACCAGCAATAATCAATAAAACTAATCCTGCAAAAGCATATAAATACTTTCTTTTAACCGATTTTACATGTTTAATGACTTTTTGCTTAACCTGCTTTGCTTTGTTTTCAACTTGCATAAAATCCTCTCTTATTTCCTTATTCCGTTTATTAATAACCCTAAACCAAGACGAACCATTTCTTCTGCATCAAAATTAAACCTTTTGCTTAATGAAGAAAACATTATTCCTAAATAACTGGCTGTTATAACATGCTGAATCTTCTGAATATCTAGACCATCTTTCAACTCACCATTTTTCTGGCATTCTACTAATGTCCTGTTAATTTTCTCTAAATAGAAATTTTTTAATACAATTAAATTTTTATCAACCCTATCAACCACAGCCTCAGACCATTCCATTTGGCAAAGAACAAATCTGTTAAATTTTGCATAACGTAAATCATTTTTGCTTACAGACGCCCATACCTCAAAAAAATGTATTAAATCATCTAATGTATGACCTTTAGGTAAACTTTTTTCTATTTCCGCTTGTTTTCGTTGAGTATATTCAACAATAAGTGCTGCAACCAAATCTGCTTTATTCTTAAAATACCAATAAACTGCGCCTTTGGTAAAACCTGCCCTAGCAGCAATTTCATCAAAAGTTGTTCTGGCATAACCCTTTTCAGTAAAAACATCTAATGCAGATTCTAACACCGCCTGGCGCGTTTTTTCTGCGTCTTCTTTACACTTTCTTACCAATAGAACCTCCAAAATAAAAATACATACTAGAATGTATGTTTACTTGATAATAAAAAAACAACAAATTTCATTAATTGTCAAGCCTGATTTTTTACTAAAAAACAGAAAATCATTTAATAAATGAACCAAAAATTAAACACCAAAGCAAATGTCATTCAATGCAGCGGCAAAACCTTCTTGATTAGGACTGGCAATATATGCACCAACCTTAATATCTTCATAACTTTTTAGATAAAATGTTCTTAACTTATGATAAATCACACCATCAGTTGAATAAAATAACATATAATCATCACCAACACGCTGCATCCTAAACCATAATTCATGAATTTCTTGATTAAGATGAAAACCTGACCAATCTGAATGACCGTTAACGGTTAAAGAAACTGCCAACATATCATTTTCTCCGGTATCATTCATCAAAGATGCTTTAAGCCAGTTACGCTCGTCTGCTCGAACCATAATACCACATTGAGAAAACTTTTCTAATGTTTCAAATTGCCATTTAATAGTTAGCAAAAAATCACCATTTTGCCGACTAAAGAAAAAATGTCCGTTATCTTTCTTAAATCCGTGATGAATACTTTGCCAAAAGTCCGTTCCGCTTTTTGCATATATAATCATATCGCTCGTTTCAAAACGAACATTTTCCGGATCATTATACCATTCAAAATTACTCAATATTTCAAAATTCATTAAAAAGTCCTCACCTGCTCATCCTTTACCTGACGCATTGCATCTTCTAATATTGTACTTTTTAACCTTGGAGCTACCACAACAAGATTAACTATCTCATCTCCTACACTGTTTCTAACCTTAACACCCTTACCCT
>JAGCRL010000146.1 GCA_017964705.1 Alphaproteobacteria bacterium | reverse complement strand
GTCCACAACGATAATGACGAAATAGCCGAAGCTTTAATCAAAAAAGGTGCCGATTTAAACGTAGCAGATAAACATGGTTGGACCGCATTACATTATGCATCTCGTGATAACCGTGTTAAAATAGCTAAAGCTTTAATTGAAAAGGGTGTCGACTTAAATAAATTGTCTAATGTAGACAGTGGGGGAAAATGGACACCTTTAATCTTAGCAGTTCACAACGATAATGACGAAATAGCCGAAGCTTTAATCAAAAAAGGTGCCGATTTAAACGTAGCAGATAAACATGGTTGGACCGCATTACATTATGCATCTCGTGATAACCGTGTTAGAATAGTTAAAACTTTAATTGAAAAGGGTGCCGACTTAAATGTAAAAACCAAAGATGGTTGGACACCTTTACATTTAGCCGTTTATAACAAACATAAAGAGATATCCAACCTTTTAGTAGAACATGGGGCCGATATAAAGATAAAGAATGAAGACGGAAGGAAAGCATTTGATTATTACTATGGTAAATTGGATAACAATAAGGATGCTCAAATTTCGATTGTAAGCAACTTCAACGGAAAAGTTCAAAACCAAATCTTTGATAGAACCCATACAATCTGTTAAACTTTAAGGTTATAATATAAGAAAAAGGACATAAATGAATAAACGACTTTTAAATAAAACTTTGCTTTTTATGGCGGCTCTTGGTATTCTATTCACTTCCGCTTGTTCTAACGAAGATTCAGAAATATTGCATACGGCTGCAAAACAGGGTAATATAACAACTGTAAGAAAACTCATTGAGAAAGGTGTAGATGTCAATACGGAAAATAACGATGGTTTGACCGCGTTGCATTATGCATCTCGTGGCAATCATATAGAATTGGTAAAAGATTTAATAGAACAGGGCGCTGATGTAAATAAAAAATGCCATGCAAATGATGGTGAATTTACTCCTTTGATGCTTGCTACTCATAATAATTATTTGGAAGTTGCTCTTGAATTGATGAAATCAGGTGCTAATGTCAATATAGAAGGTAAAGGTGGTTGGACTGCATTGCATTATGCATCTCGTGGTAATCATGTAGCATTGGTAAAAGTCCTAATTGAACATGGAGCAGATGTAAATAAAAAATGTGAGACAATTAAAGGTAAATTTACCCCTTTGATGCTTGCTGTTTACAATAATTATTCGGAAGTTGCTCTTGAATTGATGAAATCAGGTGCTGATGTGAACGCCATCTGTAACACAACCGAGGGGAAAAGAACTCCTTTGATGTTAGCAGCAGTTAATAATCAGATTGAAATAGCACAAGAATTAATCAAAGCTAATGCTGATGTAAACATAAACGATGAAGATGGTTGGACTGCGCTGCATTATGCATCTCGTGAAGGTTATACAAAAATAGCGAAAGGATTAATTAATGCCGGCGCTGATGTAAACGCCATCTGTAACACAACCGAGGGCAAAAGAACTCCTTTGATGTTAGCAGCAGTTAACAATCAGATTGAAATAGCACAAGAATTAATCAAAGCCAATGCTGATATAAACATGAAAGATAAGAATGGCGACACCGCATTTACACTAACAGCTCGTTGCGGAAATGTAGAATTTTTAAGAAATATAAATAAGTTACCTAATTTAAATAAAGATGAAATGGAAAATCTGATAAAATTTGCTTCTCATGTTAAAGCCGAAAGAGAAGCAGAATTTAGAGCTGGATTGGAAGCAAGAGCCAGAGCTGAAAAAAGAAGAGAGGATGACACATTCGAATGGGCCGTTTTGAACGCGTGGAATTTCAGTAACGGCATGGGATATATGTGGTAAAAGGAGAGAAGAATGAATAAACAATTTTCACACAAAGCTTTACCGGTTTTGACCGGATTTGCCTTATTATACGGTGCTGAAAAAGCATACAAAGAACCGGAATTTTTCGGTCCGGATCCTGCTGTTCGTCAAGTTCAAGCAAGCGCAGAAAGACAAATTGTCAAATGCGGTTCAAGTGCGGACGATTACGAAGGAATTGAAGTCGTTACATTCGTTATCGGAATGCTTATGGTCGGTGCCGTCATGTCATTGGGCAGATAATTTTATAAAAAATATTGACAAAACAATCGGATTATGCTATAATATTCGCATGATTAAGGTTTTGGAAGGGCCTTGGTTACAGAGGGAAAAATAAAAAAAGGAAAAAGAAAATGAATAAAAAAATATGTAGAATGTTGCCACTTTTGGCAATTGTCGGAATGTTAAATTCTTGCGCCTGTACAGAAAGAGAAGAAAAATTTTTATCACGAAAAGGGGCAGTTTCTGAAGTTGCTGTACAAAAAGATTTTAAAGAAAAGACCATAATAGCACCTTATAAAAAAGTTATATCAACAACTAAATCTCCGGTTATTGACAAAGCGGACACAATTTGGGATAAAGACTTCGTAAGAAAATTAGCTTTGGTCGGTGGATTATCATTCGGAATATCATTTGGAATATCATTTGTAGGGGCTTCTCTACTTCACAGTCGTGAATAATACAGCGAATTAATTACGCTAAAAACAGCAAAAGACACTCATTTGCAAATGCATTTGAGTGTTTTTTTTATCAACAGAGAAGGGGGATTATAAAAGCGTTAAAAAAAACAAATAAAATTGTTGACAAGACAAAAATGATATGTGATGATATAATGGTGGTATTATTTTTTAACAACATAACTGAAAGGAAAATAAAATGGATGATAATACTGACGATAGTTTAATCGATTCTATTCCAAACGGAATGAGTTGGCGTGATCATGATGATCGTTTACTTGCAGAACAAACAATGGAAAAATTGGTTGCTTCAGGTAATGTAAACAGAAAAAACAAAGATGGCCAAACACCTTTACACAGATTCGTAAAAGAATGGAGATTAAAAGATATTAATTTTCTGCTTGAAAATGGAGCGGATGTAAATGTGCAAGATCAAAACGGTGATACTCCATTGCATTTTGCTGTTTATAATGGCTACATGATACCCAGAGAATTAATTATTCGCGGAGCTGATCTTGATGTACAAAACAATCATGGCTTTACACCTTTGATGAACGCCTGCGTTGGAAAAAACGGATATTACGGAGATTATAGAGCTGCTGCACTTTTTATTGCTCATGGCGCAAATTTGGATTTGCAAAATGAAGATGGTAATACAGCTTTGATACTCAGCTGTTACCCATGCCATGACTGGTTTGATTACATGCTTGAAAACACAAAAAGATTGGTCGCCGCAGGTGCCGATATGAATAAGCAAAATAATGACGGTGATACAGCTTTAATTATTGCTCTTCGCAATGGTGAATATGAAAAAGCTTATTTTTTAATTTCGTGCGGAGCAAGAACGGATATTCAAAATAACAATGGAGAAACAGCATTATCTATCACTGAATCTACTATTGCAGGGAAAAGTACTCTTTTCTTAGAAGAAAAAGAGATTATTCACATCTTAAATAACAAACAAAAACCAGAAACCATTTCAAAATATAAATCAGATAAATCTAAATCTGATATAAATAAACAATACGAATAATTTGTTTATTTAAAGCCACTCATAAACAAATCTTACAGTGGCATCATTTTCAAAAAACTTAAACAAAAAAGGAAAATAAAATGAATGACAATCTTAATGATAGTCTGGCTGACTCAATTGTAAATATGATAAATTGGTCCTGTATAGGAAGACCTTATGGTTTGAATATACTGAAATGGTTGGTTGCTACCGGCAATGTAAATAAAAAAAGCCAGGACAATAAAATTCCGTTACATCATTGTTCAACATGGTGTGGCAACACCGAAGAAGTCCTTTTTCTGATTGAAAATGGGGCTGATATAAATGCACAAGATGAATATGGCGATACAGCCTTACATTGTGCTGTTGCAAGCGGTCGCTCGGAACCGGTGGAACTGTTGATTAAACATTGTGCCAAGCTTGACATACAAAACAATCGTGGTTTCACACCATTAATGACCGCCTGTAATTGCGGCGGGCATATCTTACCGGTCGAAATATTAATTGCGCATGGTGTAGATTTGGATTTGCAGAATAAAAATGGGGACACAGCTTTGATGCTTTGTGCTCACAGCTATGCAGGCGCTGCCAATTTTCAAGTCGAAATTGCTGAAAAATTAATTGCTGCCGGAGCAGATCTGAATAAGCGGAATAATCAAGGTAAAACAGCCTTGATGATAGCGCAAGAAGAAGATAATTTAAAAATGGTTAAATTATTGAAAGAAGCTGCAAGTAAAGACATTAAAACACTTGCAAAATACAATTCAGATAACGTAAAAAAATCTGATACAAATAAACAATACCAGTAAATTGTTTATAACCACCCACAAACGAAGCTTTTGGGTGGTTATTTTATAGTCCCTTATAAATTTCCCATTGTTCGGAAGAAAGTTGTAATTGCAGTTGCAATTGTGGTTGCCGTCGTGTAGAAAAACCACAAATAAATTATGCAAAAGGATCCCAAGACACCATAATAATCGGATACGAAATGATCAGTGAATCCGACCTTGAGTATTTGCAAAAAGAAGGACAAATACCACCCAAAAAGCTGGTTTATTCAAACTCTGATTATGAAGATTTTTCCAATTCCAAAAAAAGTGCTGGAAATATGGCGCATCAGTACATGACTATACGGCAACAAACACATTTTTAGATAGTTTTAATGAAAACAATCTTACCCCTTGATGAAAGTCAGGGGGTGTTTTTTTAAGTAGAACAGGGCGATTTTACAAAAAACGTAAAATAAAAAAGTATTGACGACATAATAAAGTGGTATTAAAATCAAGCTCATTGAAAGGGGAACAAATGAAAAAACTTTTTATTTTAGCATCTTTTTTAACTCTTTGCGGATGTGTTAATAAATATCCGGAACAACCAATTTTAGCCATATCAAATGAAAAAAATACAGAAATATGGTTAGATGAAGAATATCAAGGTAGCGATCAAACAAATCTTTTAATTTTGAATAGCAAAGCAAAAGATGCGTATGTTTACGGGAAAAAGAAAGGTTGTCCTGTAAAGAAAATTAAAATAGAGTATAATTTTGACTTAACGGTGTTTTGGATTATCAATCCATACCAACTTTTGCGTCTTGTTACATTAGATGTGTGGAAAGTAAATCAAAATAAATATTTTTATAACGTAACACCAGAATGTTCTAAATAATGCCTTTTTTTAGTATTCATCCGTAGGGCAGATGAGAATATTCGCTATCAGCGAGCAAAATTTCAAAAATCATATATTGACACGTTCAGGTCGCTGAAAAATCGTTTTCGATAAAATTTCATAAAATTGGGTGGTGTGAATAACGCCACCCAAAAATTTTTGCCGGTTAGACGTTCCAAAACTAAATTATCCAAAATTTTAT
>JAGCRL010000022.1 GCA_017964705.1 Alphaproteobacteria bacterium | reverse complement strand
GCCGCGCTCGGTTTCCAGTTTGGAATCCGTTTTTAGAATCTGCTGCACATCATCTCGAGCTTTCATTAATAAATCTGTATGGACAGACATATCGGCCAGTTTAAATTGGGTAAATCCGGATTGACGTGTGCCTAAAATTTCTCCGCCACCACGTAATTCTAAATCTTTTTCAGCAATGTAAAAGCCATCTTCCGTATGCTTCATAATATCCATACGTTCTCTTGATATGGCGGTTAGCGGATAGCTATACAATAATATACAAGTTCCGGCTTCATTGCCTCGTTTAATCCGCCCACGTAATTGGTGTAACTGAGCTAAACCAAAACGTTCTGCATGTTCTATTATCATAATAGTTGCTTCAGGTACATTTACGCCTACTTCTATTACAGTCGTGGCTACAAGTAAGGTTTTACGTCCTTGTTTGAAATCATTCATAATGCTATCTTTTTCGCTCTCTTTCATCTTGCCATGAACTAAACCAACTGTATCTCCAAAATATTGTTTTAACAATTCATAGCGTTCCGTTGCTGCTGCCAAATCTGACTTCTCACTTTCTTCTACTAGAGGACAAACCCAATATGCTCTGGTACCGGCGGCTAATTTTCGTTGTAATCCGGAAATAACCTCCGGCATTTTATTGACATTCATTACCGCTGTTTGTGTTGGTTTTCGGCCTTTGGGCATTTCATCAATTTTAGAATAATCCATGTCTCCATAAGCTGTAAGCAATAAACTTCGAGGAATCGGCGTGGCCGTCATTACTAAAACATCACACATATCCCCCTTTGCTGAAAGAGATAAACGTTGATTAACTCCAAAACGATGTTGCTCGTCTATAACCACATAGCCTAAATCTTTAAATGTTACCGCATCTGTAAACAATGCATGAGTTCCTATAAGAATATTGATTTCTCCAGAAGCTAATTGGGTATAAATTTCTCGTTTTTCTTTAGGTCTCAGTTTGCCGGTCAATAACCTGATGTTTATATCGGTATTAGCACAAAGTTCTGTTATGGATTCATAATGCTGTTTTGCCAAAATCTCTGTTGGTGCCATTAAAGCTACCTGAGCTCCTTCTTCAATAACTTTTAGCATACTTAATAATGCTACTACGGTTTTTCCGGAACCAACATCTCCTTGCAATAATCGAAGCATTTTATACGGCTTTGCTTGATCTTCCGCAATTTCTGTCAGCACTTTTTTTTGAGCTTCGGTTAATTCAAAAGGAAGAGAACTTATAACCTGTTTATAGAGCTTATTATTCCCCAAAAAAGAACGCCCTTTTTGTTGTTTCACTTTTTGCCGAACAAATGCCAGCGCCAACTGATTTGATAATATTTCATCATATGCCAGCCGACGTCTGGCCATTGATGAGGGTAATAAATCTGCCATATTTTTAGGATGATGAACTTTTTCCAATGCCTGATTAAAGCTTAGATATTCCATATCTTTCATAGAATCCTGAATTTGCCATTCCGGTAATTGAGGAAGATATGTAAAGGCATTATCTATAAATTTTATCAACATTTTGTTGGTTATTCCTGCCGTTAGCGGATAAACAGGTTCTTGCCTAGCAATTGTTGATAGGTTCGCTGCGGAAGTAACATAATCAGGATGACTTATTTGCCACATGCCATTAAAATATTCTAACTTTCCGCTAATAGCTCTTTTTTCACCAATCGGATAGTTTTTCACCAACGAATCTTCATAAATTTTGAAAAAAATCAAAATTAGTTCTGCTGTACCGTCTGTACAATAAATACGATAAGGGTGATTTTTTGTTGCTGGTTTTTGATGTTCAGTTATTGTAACAATGCCGGTCCATATTCTACCATCTTTTGCATTTATTAAAGGCTCATTATAAGTTCTGTCAACCAGGTTAATCGGTAAATGGAATAGTAAATCTATTATTTTTTCGCCACAAAGATTTTTTATTAATTTGCCATATTTCGTGCCAACTCCTTTTAAGGATTCTATTGGGGTAAATAACGAATATAAAATATTCGGCCGCATATTAAACTCTTTACAAATTTTAGGTTTGGGTTATTTATATGATATATTTATAATTGAAATGCATAAAAATGTCTATTGATTTTGATAAGTACAACACAAAAACTATTTGCAGCATTGTCAAAGATGCTGAAGCTTTTGCCATAAAAGCTTTGGCAGAAAAAACAAATAAAAATTTATTGTGTATCTTAAGCGATGGATTATCTTTACGGCAAGCTTATGAGACTCTGAGATACATCGCACCAAATTTATCCGTTTTAACTTTCCCGGCATGGGATACCGTTCCTTATGACAGAGTATCACCTAATCCTAATATCCTCTCGGAACGAATCAGTACTTTAGCTAAACTAACCTTTAAATCTGCGCCAAAGCACGTCGTTTTGGCCAGTATCGGTGCAGTTATCCAAAAATTACCACCGCAAAAAATATTTCTAAACACCCATAAAACGCTTAAAATAGGCGATACGTTAAATTTTGATTCTTTTTTGCATTATGCCGTTATTAATGGATATACCAGGGTTGAACAAGTTATGGAAGCTGGAGAATATGCTGTGCGAGGGGATATTATTGATATTTTTCCAAGCGGAGCAGAACAACCTCTCAGAATCGACTTGTTTGATGACGAAATTGAACGATTGCGCCTTTTTGAAGTTGAAACTCAGCGCAGTATTTCCGAATTAACTTATTATAACTTTGAAGGAGCTAATGAGGTTATTTTAGATAAAAACACTATTAAAACATTTCGTTCAAAATATAGGGAAGCTTTTGGTGCAGATGGTATTAAAGATGAATTATATGAAAGCATTTCTAACGGCAAAAAATATATCGGCATGGAAAATTGGCTTCCATTCTTTTATGATGATGAACTCCCGACAATATTTGATTATATGCCTGATGCCAATATTATTTTAGGTATTGATGCAGATAATGCTCTTAAAGCTAAAGTGGAAACTATTAAAGATCACTATCTTGCCAGATTAGAAGCTCTTAATATAAAAGATGTAGCGGAAGTAGACAAATACAGACCAATTAATCCTGATTTGTTTTTCTTATCTCAAAATGCTTTTTTACAAAAGATTCAAGCTCACTCTTTTTGCAAATTTTCTAATCTTTCTGTTCCAGAAAGTGAGGATATTGTTAATTTTGGTACTGTTCCTCAAACAATATTCTCTTCGCTTAAAAATGTTACTGGTTCTACTGTTTATGAAAACTTAGCAACAGAACTAAAAAAGCACTCTGCTCAAAAAAAGATTATTTGCTGCTATACCGAGGGCTCTATTAATCGTATGCAAGGGACATTGCTTGAAAATAAATTTAAAAATTTGATTATTGCTGATAGTTGGGAAAAAGCAGAAAAAGAAGCCGCAAAAAACAAAATTGTCCTTATTTTGTTGGGTTTACAACACGGATTTGTTTCAAATGAATATTTTATTGTTACTGAGCAAGATATTTGGGGAGAACGTAAGAATCTGCGCCATCGGCAAAAAGTTTCTGCAGAGAATCTGATTTCTGATATTTCATCGCTTAATGTTGGTGAGTATGTTGTCCATATAGAACATGGGATCGGCAGATTTGAAGGGCTTGAAAATATTACAACCGATGGAGCTGCACATGATTGTTTGAAACTTATTTATGCCAATAATGATAAATTGTATGTTCCTGTTGAAAATATTGATGTTATCAGTCGATATGGTGCGGAAGACAGTAATGTTACCTTAGATACATTAGGAGGCTCTGCTTGGGAGGCTAAAAAATCTCGAGTTAAAGAAAAGATTAAAGATATTGCAGAAAAACTAATTAAAATTGCCGCACAAAGACAAACTAAAAAGGCTGAAATCTTCATTCCTGAACGCGGTGTTTATGATGAATTTTGTAATCGATTTTTATATACTGAAACAGATGATCAGCTTAGCGCAGTAGAAGATGTTATTAAAGATTTATCGCTCGGCATACCGATGGATAGACTTATTTGTGGAGATGTCGGTTTTGGTAAAACCGAAGTTGCTTTGCGAGCGGCTTTTACCGTTGCTACCGGGGGGGCTCAGGTGGCTTTGATTGTTCCGACAACATTATTGGCAAGACAACATTATCTTAATTTTAAAGAAAGATTGGCAGGCTTTCCAGTTAAAGTTAAAATGTTATCGCGCTTAGTTTCTGCTAAAGAAGCTAAGGCAATTAAACAAGAACTAAAAGATGGTGGTTTAGAAATTGTTATCGGAACACATGCCTTATTAGCTAAAGACATTGAATTTTGTAATTTAGGGCTTTTAATTATTGATGAAGAACAGCATTTTGGTGTCGCTCATAAAGAAAAACTTAAACAACTTAAATCTGATGTACATGTTCTTACTTTGAGTGCTACACCCATTCCCAGAACTTTACAGCTTTCTTTAACCGGAGTAAAACAGCTAAGTATTATTGCAACGCCTCCCGTTGACAGATTAGCTGCCAGAACCTTTGCTATGCCTTTTGATAAGGTTATGATAAAAGAAGCAATTTATCGTGAAAAATATCGTGGTGGACAAGTTTTCTTTGTTTGCCCTAGGGTTTCTGATATTTTACAAATAGAACCTAAATTACGCGAATTAGTTCCAGATATTAAGATTGCTATAGCACATGGACAAATGTCCCCTTCTCATTTAGAAGATGTCATGTGTGATTTTGCAGATGGGAAAGCTGATATTTTGCTTTCTACAACCATTATTGAGTCCGGTATTGATATGCCAAATGTTAATACCATGATTATCTATCGGGCTGATATGTTTGGTTTAGCTCAATTGTATCAATTACGCGGTCGAATCGGCCGTTCAAAATTACGTGGGTATTGTTATTTTACAATTCCTAATCAAAAAGTTTTAACACAAATTGCTCAAAAACGCTTGAATATTTTACAAGCCTTAAACCAATTGGGTGCTGGATTTTCTTTGGCTAATCATGATTTAGATATTCGCGGTTCCGGTAATATTTTAGGATTAGAACAGTCCGGGCATATAAAAGATGTCGGCATAGCGCTTTATCATCATCTTTTGGAAGAGGAAATTAATCGATTAAAAATCGGTATCAATAATGAGCCTCTCAATCAAACTGATTGGAGTGTACAAATTACAACGGGGGTTCCGATTATTATTCCGGAAAACTATGTGGCTGATTTAGGGGTTCGGCTTGGTTTGTATAAGCGTATCGGCAACCTCAAAACAGTCGATGAAATAAATGATATGAGAGAAGAATTGATTGATCGTTTCGGAGCTGTTCCCGAAGAAGTGGAAAATCTTTTGAAGACGGTAGAAATCAAGCAATTATGTCAATTAGCAAACATTGAACGGATAGATGCCGGTGCGCGTGGCATTTTATTAATGTTTCATAATAATACTTTTAAGAATGTTGATAGACTTATGGATTTTGTAACTTCTCAACTGGGAAAAATCAAAATAAGACCAGATCAAAAACTATTTATTGAAAAAAATTTGAGTGATTATCAAACTCGTTTGGAAACAATAAAAGATTATTCTATAAAACTATATGAATTATCTCTTTAAGACATTTTTTCTAAAAGTTTTTTATAAGCTTCTGTCAGGCGTTTAAATTTTTCTTCGGCCTCTTTATCTTCCGGATGTAAGTCCGGATGGCATTTTTTAGCAAGTTTTTTGTATTGCTTTTTGAGCTTTGCAAGACTTAAATTTTCTGTATCTAACTCCAAGTGCTGCAATTCTTTTTTATCCGCTGAAGAAAAGTAAATGCTGTCTGCTACCTTATCATATCCGGAGAATCCTTGTAAAAAATCTAATTCATCTTCTAAATCACAGCCAAACTTATATTTGATTTTGGAATGGAAACCACGAAAACGTGTCTTATGACGAAAGGTTTCTTGATCAGAATCGGTGGTTTCATCATTGTAGTAGTTCCATTGAGCATTATATTCTTGAACATGTTCTAAGCAAAACCAATAATAATTTTTGAGTGTTTTATCTTTCGGTGCTTTAAATTCTCCTTTTTTATCGCATCCCGGATGGTCACACTGATGATATACTCCTTCATTTTGAGGAGCAAAATATTTTCTGGTTCGCCTGGTTGTGCCGGATTTAATCACAAATCTTATCCTTTTTTAAGTTAGAATCCGAATAAGTATAATATAAAATTAGGCACGCGTCAAATACTAATTATCTATTTTTGTTTTGAAAATAAAACGTGTATAAGTTATTTTTTTTATCTTTTCTTACAAAATATTGATATTCTTTAAGTATAAAAGGGAGGATATTGATGCCGGAATTACCCGAAGTTGAGACCATTAAAGAAGCAATGCAAAAAGCTGTTTGCGGAGCTGTTATCGAATCTGTTGAAGTACGTCAAAGACAATTACGACAACAGATACCTGTTGATTTGGAGAAAATAATTACCGGAGCAAAGATCCGACGCTTGTATAGAGTTGCTAAATATGCCATTATGGAACTTGATAATGGATATAGTGTTGTTTGGCATTTTGGAATGAGCGGTAAGATTAAAATTGTTGGTACAAATACTGATGTCAATTTGGAAAAGCATGACCATGTTATATTAAAAACGAATCTTGGAAATTTGATTTATAATGATCCTCGCCGATTTGGATTGGTAACGTTAATCGAATCTGATAAATTTAATTTGCATCCTTTGTTTGCTCATTTGGGGGTTGATCCGTTTGATGTTCAATTGACAGCTGCTTATTTAAAGGAAGCATTTAAGAATAAGCGGATTCCTATTAAAATTGCGCTTCTTGACCAATCAATTATATGTGGAATCGGTAACATCTATGCTTCTGAGGCATTATATGAGGCAAGGATATCTCCATTGCGTACATGTTGCTCTTTGCAATTGAAAGAAATCAAAAATTTAATTGCTGCTATAAAAAAGACTCTAGCAAAGGCTATTCAAGCGGGCGGTTCGACTCTGCACGACTATCGCCAGCCAGACGGACAAACCGGCTATTTTCAATTACAGCATGCTGTTTACGGTAAAGATGGGAAAAAATGCCCAAATTGTCGATGTAAAAAAGACCATATACTTAAAATTATTCAAGGAGGGCGCTCTACTTATTATTGCCCTTGTTTACAAAAGTAAGGAGTTATAAAATTGCGAAAGACTTTATATATATTTACATTTTTGATTCTTCAGCTCTTCCCTTTATGTGCCTTAGGAAGTAACTTTATCGAGGGATTTGAGGATATCCCTTTAATGAACGGATTGAAACAAATTGAAAGCCAAAATTTTTCTTTCAGTAACGAAGAAGCCGGTTATACAGAAGCTATTTTGGTAGCTAATAAAAAAGAGAGCTTTGAAAAAATTAAATACTTCTATATAGATGTTTTACCTAAGCTTGGATGGAAACTCAGAAACTCAACAGAATCCTCTCTAGTATTCTTAAGAGATAATGATGTTCTGGAGATTTCGAAACAACAATCACGCCCTCTAAAAATTGCTGTCAATATCAAAAGTAAAAATTAATTTAATTATTTTTTAAAAAATTTGTTGACTATCTGGGATTATTGTTTATAAATGGTTCAGAATTTTATTGTAATTAACTTAAATTTTAAAACAGGATAAAAGAAATGGCCAATCGTAAATCGGCAAAAACAAGAATAAATAGAAATAATAAGAGGGCTGTTATAAACGGCGCTCGCAGAAGTAGAGTTAGAACCTTTGTAAAAAAAGTTGTTGCTGCTGTATCTGCAGGTGACAAAGAGGCTGCAGCTTCTGCATTGAAAGTGGCTGAAAGCGAAATGATGAGAGCTGCGCAGAAAGGTGTTTTCCATAAAAACAAAGCATCTCGCACTATTTCTCGTTTGAGTCAAAAAGTTAAAGCTCTTTAGTTTTTCTGCTTAGTTTTTTTTGAATACGCAAATGCCAATGCGTGATATTGGTGTTTGCGTATTTTTGTTTATTTTTCAAACACTTAGCGCGACTCTCTTTTAAATCTTTGTCAAGCGAATTTATTTAAAAATTGTTAAAAAATTTATTTGTAATTTCTTTTTTTGTTCCATATCGTCTTTCTTAAGTTACAAAGTTAACTTTATCATCAACGCAGTTATTCTATTGCGATTTTATAAATTTCATAATTATTAATTTGTATAAATATCTGAAGTGGGAGATGGATATGGCAGAAGAAGCATTTGCAAATGATATAAGACCTATTGATACTCAATGGGAGCAAATATGCGGACAGCTTAGAACGGAATTCGGTGCGACAGCATTCGACAGTTGGCTTAAGCCTTTAACTGTTGGTGATATTAATGATGGAGAAATGAGCATTTGTGCTCCGACAGCCTTTATGAAGAATTGGGTTGTTGCTCATTATGCAGATAGAATCAGTAAAATATGGGAACAACAGAATCCCAGTATCAAAAAAGTTAACTTTATTGTTCAAACAGGTTTTAAGGATAGACGCAGTGTTGATACATCATTGTTAAAGAAAATATCAACCACACCTACTCCGCAAAACATTTACGGATGTAATATTAATAGTAGTTCTTTTGGTTTAGTTTCCGGGGCAAGCTTAGCTAATGATACTGTTAAAAATAATGCCTTTAATAACGCAGCCCCTCTCAATCCAAGCTATACTTTTGAAAACTTTGTTGTCGGTAAGACCAACGAATTTGCTTATGCTGCAGCACGTAAAGCGGCAGAAGCTAAAAATGTTTCATTTAATCCGTTGTTTTTATATTCCAGCGTAGGCTTGGGTAAGACACACTTGATGCAATCGATTATTTGGCACATTAAACAAAATGATCCGAACCGTAATGTTATTTATCTTACAGCAGAACAGTTTGTTTATAAGTTTGTTAAGGCTTTGCGCTATAAAGATACTCAATCTTTTAAAGAACAATTCCGTTCTGTTGATGTTTTGATGGTTGATGATTTCCAATTTATGGGAAATAAAGGAACGACTCAAGAAGAATTCTTCCATACTTTCAGCTCTTTAGTAGAAGAAGGCAAGCAGGTTATTATTTCTGCTGATAAGTCTCCAACAGATCTGGAAGGTATTGAAGAGCGCTTGAAGTCTCGTTTAGTAGGTGGTTTAGTGGTTGATATTATGCCTACAGATTTTGATTTAAGAATGGGTATATTACAAAAGAAAGCAGAACTTATGGGAATTGAATTACCTACTAAAGTTGCAGAGTTTTTGGCTCAAAAGATTACCTCTAATGTTCGCGAACTTGAAGGATCATTAAAAAGAGTTGCTGCACATTCTCAGTTGCTTTCCGGAAAAGAAATTACTCTTGATATGACTCAAGATGTTCTAAAGGATATGTTGCGTTCTATTGACCGTAAGACAACTATTGATGAAATACAAAAGAAAGTTGCAGAACACTTTAATATTTCTGTTAAGGAACTGCAGTCCTCTCGTCGGGCTCGAACAGTTGCACGTCCCCGTCAGGTAGCGATGTATCTGGCTAAACAGTTGACTTCTCGTTCTCTACCTGAAATTGGTCGTAAGTTTGATCGCGATCATACAACTGTTATGCATGCTGTCAGAAAAGTTGAAGAACTTATTATTGAAGATCCAAATCTGGCTGAAAATATTGAGATTTTAAGAAGAACTTTAGAAAACTAATTTTTATATAAAAAAATTGTTGAAGACTTGTTTTTTGACTTCTGCTTTTATTGTTTTATGATAAATTGTAGAAAGATAAAACAAGTCTTTTTTTAGGATAAAAAATAATGAAATTTACAATTGAGCGTGCAAATTTTTTAAAGACTCTCAGCCATGTATAGAGCATTGTTGAGAAAAGAAATACTATTCCAGTATTATCTAATGTTCGAATTGAAGCAAAGGACAATATGATTAATTTCAAAGCAACCGATATGGATATTGAAATTACGGAGCTTGTAGAAGCTAAAATTACAGAAGAAGGTGCCACAACAGCTCCGGCTCATATGCTTTATGATATTGTTAGAAAGCTTGCCGATGGATCTGATGTTGAATTAACATATCCTAATGATAAGGGTGCTTTGACAATTGCTTCCGGTCGTTCTAACTTTTCACTTTCTACTATCGGAGTTGAGGATTTTCCTTTGATTTCCGGTGATGATTTGCCTATTAATTTTGAAATTAGCAAAGATGAATTGAAAACTCTTATAGATCGCACGCAGTTTTCAGCTTCGGTTGAAGAGGCTCGTTATTATTTGAATGGTCTTTATGTTCACGCTAAAACAGAAGGTGAGACAAAGGTCTTGCGCGTTGTAGCAACAGACGGACATCGCCTCGCTTGTGCAGAATCTCCTTTGCCGGCTGGTGCCGAAAAATTAGAAGGTGTGATTATTCCGAGAAAATCTGTTTTAGAAATTCGTAAATTGCTGGATGATGCCTCTATAGACAACGTTTCTATGGCTCTTTCGGAAAACAAAGTACGTATTTCTTTTGAAGATATTACATTGACTTCAAAGTTGATTGATGGAACTTTCCCTGATTATGAGCGTGTTATTCCGACAGATAATGATAAAATTTTGGAAGTTAATGTAAAAGATTTGGCTACTGCTGTTGATCGAGTTTCTGTTGTAACGGAAAGAAGCCGTGGCATTCGTTTGATTACAGATAAAAATCATGTTACAATTGCAGCGTCTAATGCTGAGCTCGGCAATGCAACAGAGGAGTTGGAAGCCAAATATGATAAGGAATCAATTGATACCGGCTATAACTTCCGTTATCTGTTGGATATTTTGGCGCAAATTAAAGGTGAACATGTTCGTTTCAGTTTATCCAGCAGCGCCGCTGCAACTGTGATTAATGACACATCTGATAATAGCGCCATTTATGTTCTGATGCCAATGAGAATTTAAGTGGATACGTTTTGTGATACTCATTTTGATTGTAATGTAGCTGGGGTTAGGTCTGCGATTTCGCGCCTGACCTTAGTTAATTTTCGTAACTATGAAAATTTACGCCTCAATCTTGATAAACCTTTTGTTGTTTTACATGGAGAGAATGGTAGCGGAAAGACCAATATTTTAGAGGCAATTTCTTTTCTTTCTCAAGGTCGCGGGCTAAGAAACGCAAAGCTTTCTGAAATAAAAACTTTTGATTTTCTGACTCAACAACAACCCGCCGCCTTTGCTAATAATCAGGGATGGGCTGTTTCTGCGCTTGTACAAAGAAATGATGATTCTTTTTCTATCGGTACCGCAGTTGAAACCATGTTAAAAGAAGATAATTATAATGAAATAAAAGAAGTAGAACGCCGAATCGTTCAGATTAATAATCAAAAAATCACTTCACAGAATGAATTAGGAAATTATCTAACAGTAATTTGGATTACCCCACAAATGGATCGTTTATTCATCGGGGGAACACAGCATAGGCGACATTTTTTAGATAGAATCGTATATGCTTTCGACACCACTCATTCTCAAAGATTATCCACTTTTGATAATCTCTATCGACAATGGTTACAAATATTAAAAAGCGGGAAAAGCAATCATCAGTGGCTTCTTTCTTTAGAGGAACAAATTGCCGCCACGGGTGTTGCTATTGCGGCAGCTCGACGAGAACAGGTGCAAAAACTTAATCTTTTTATGGAAGAAAATCCAGATGATACTTTTCCGGATGTGGTTTTGGAACTTGATGGAACAATTGAAACGATGCTAGATAAAAAAGCGGCTGTATATGTTGAAGATTATTACCGCGAATCATTACTTAAAATGCGCCAAAATGTTTTGGAAAATGATCGTGGGGAAACTATTAATAAAACAGACTTTAATGCTATTTATAAAAAGAAAAACCTTCCTGCAAATTTGTGCTCTACGGGTGAGCAAAAATCTCTTTTGCTTAGCATTGTTTTGTCTGAAGCACGCTATTTGGCTGCTCATAAAGGATTTCCACCGATCTTGCTTTTAGATGAGGTCGCTGCTCATTTAGATGATAATAAACGCCATATTTTGTTAAATAAGCTTGCAGAGCTCAAAACTCAAGTTTGGCTTACGACAACGAATCCTTTTGAATTTTCTTCGCTACATGACCAAGCTCAGTTTTTTGAAGTTAAAGACAATAGTGTTCATCAATCTTGATATTCTACTTAAAACTAAAAATGTTCAAATTCTTGTTTTAAATTACGTTCAAACATCGCACGAATTGTTTGTTTAACATCGGCACCTTCATAAACAGCTTTGTACAAGGCTTGGCATATCGGCATACTGATATTTTCAATATCTGCAATATTTTTCACGGCTTTTAGAGTGTAATAACCTTCGGCTAACTTACCGAAATTCTCACCTTTGGCAAACATTTCTCCAAACATTCGGTTATGGCTGTGTTTTGAGAATAACGTTGCCTCATAATCGCCTAAATGCGATAAACCATAAGCGGTCATCGGATTACCACCAAAGTGCTTAATGAATCTCCCTACTTCTATCGGAGCACGCGCCATTAACGCACCTTTTAAGCCATACCATTCCAAACCATCTAAAATGCCGGCGGCAATACCAATCACATTTTTTAAAGCTGCACCGATTTGATTACCTATAAAATCAGAACCATAGTAGAATCTGATTAACTCGCTTTGCAGTGTTTTAACTACTTTTTCTTTTACAGCTTCTTCATCACTATCAATCACAGCACAAGACGGTACTTTTTTCATATAGTCTTGAACATGTCCCGGTCCTCCTAATGTTGCAATATGGATGGGTTGAGATATTTCTTCACGCATTACCGTACTTAATATTTTGGCAATTGGCTCTTCCAACCCTTTCATTGCTAGTAAAAATGTCTTACCGGCAATATTGTAGCCATTTAGTTCCTTAGCCAGCGAGCGCAAATGTTGGCTGCCAATTGAAATGATTATGAAATCATTGTTTAAAATATCTGTTATATTCTCATATAAACTCATATTATCACTTAGAGTTAAATACGAGTTTTTGCGTGTTTCTTTTAGTTCTGTAAAATCATCTCCAGGTTTGCTATAAATTCTGACTTTGTCCATATGACAATAATTGGCCGCATACCAAGCCAAAAATGTTCCCCAGCGACCAGCACCAATAACAGAAATTTCTGACATCTTCGACTCCTTTTTGTTACTCTTTATTATAAGGAATTTAAAACGCAAATATTTTCTTGGCAAACCAAGTTTATGAGAAATTAACAACTGAGGTGAAAATAAATTTATGAACTTTTCTTAGTGCGTTGACGACCAATGATCGCATTAATATAATCAAACTCTGCAAAAGACTTATATGCATAATCCAAACTTTTTTTATCATAGCTATAAAAAACTTTATTAGCTAAACTTTTAATAGCTTCATCAATTTTCTTAAATGCTTCGTTATAATCTTTACTGAAATTATTTTTGGCTTTTTTTTGAACAACATTATGATAGGCCGCAATTACTTTTGCTGTCTCATCTGCCGAATTGGCATAGCCTTTCTTCTCAAACTCATGCATTATCTGTGCCGTTGTTTGATAAAAACATTTATTTGTTAAAATACTTTTTTGTGTTTCATTTTTGCTGTCTATAATCATGGCAAGAACGTAAACCTCCAAAATACATGTATTTTATACCATAATTATTTTATTTTTCAAGTATTTTATTCGTTTTGGGAACTTACTATAAAAAATGTTGACTTATTAATAAAATGCTTTTATAAAGTTTCAGAACCGAGAAGCTTTTAATTAAAGCTTTTAAATAATTAACAAATCAACCGGAGATTAAATATGAAAAGAACTTATCAACCTAGTAAGCTTGTTAGAGCTCGTCGTCATGGCTTTCGTACGCGTATGGCTACTGCCGGCGGTCGTAAGGTTTTAGCTGCTCGTCGTGCTAGAGGCCGTAAAAAGCTTTCTGCTTAAATTTAAGACAAATGGTCAAAATACTTACTTTCAAAAAAAGAAAAGATTTTTTAAGAGTCGCCTCAGGTCATTATATTGCCACACATAATGTGGTTGTGCAGGCGGCTCGTAGTTTGTTTGAAGATGACTATATCCGAGTGGGATATACAGCTACAAAAAAAATCGGTAATGCTGTCTTTAGAAATAAAAGTAAGCGGCGCTTGCGTGCGGTTGCTCGGGAAGTGCTGGATCAATATGCTCTTGCCAGTATTGATTATATTTTTATTGCCCGTAATTCCACTGCTGTTTGTAAATATAGTGAACTAAAGCAAGATGCTGTTTATGCCTTAACAAAACTTAATAAAAATTTTCAACTAGCCATAGAAGAAAGCAATGTTTTATAAGACTTCATTATATATTTGGATTATGAAAATATATAGTTTTTTTAAGTTTCTGGTCAAAACTTTATTTATTTAATCAAGTTTTATAAAAAATGTATTTCTCCTTGGCTTCCAGGGGCTTGTCGCTTTCAACCGACTTGTTCTGAGTATATGATTGAAGCAATAGAAAAACATGGAATTATTTATGGAATATATCTTGGAATAAGGCGCCTTTTAAGGTGTCATCCTTGGGGAGGATCCGGATTTGATCCGGTTCCAGAACCTAAAAAAGATACTCAATCTAAATAAAATAAGACAATCGGTGATAAATGCTTTACAATCTGTCTTTTTTATATTACAAAAGACCATAATTTTAATCTGAAGACCTGTGTGTGGAGATAT
This sequence comes from Alphaproteobacteria bacterium, assembly GCA_017964705.1. Classification (GTDB taxonomy): domain Bacteria; phylum Pseudomonadota; class Alphaproteobacteria; order RF32; family CAG-239; genus CAG-267. The sequence goes on along the minus strand of JAGCRL010000022.1, from coordinate 2,578 downwards.
TTTTGATATGAATAATGAATCTAAATCTTTGGCATTAGCTATTTTGCTTTCGTTTATTGCCATTTATGCCGTTAATCAATTTTTTGGATTAAATCAACCACGTATTTCCACAAAAAAAATAGAACAATTTGCTCAATCAGAAGCTAATAGTAAGAGTGGTGTTGTTGCTCCAACCGCACCGGTTGATGTGTTTAAGGATATTGAAACGGTTCTTGCTGAAGATGCGCGTCTTCCATTAAAAAATGATGTTATTTCCGGAAGCATTCGTCTTAAAGGAGCAAGATTTGATAATCTTTATTTACAAAAGTATAATGTTGAGCTTAATAATCCTTCAACAAAGGTTGAATTATTGAAGCCTATGCAGACGATTAACCATTATTTTGCAGACTTAGGATGGTTATCTTTAGAAAAAAATATTAAATTACCCACTGCTAATTCTCTTTGGCAGACAGATAACAAGGAATTGACATCAGAAAATCCGGCTGTTTTGACTTGGAGAAATAATTCCGGATTAAGTATTGCCAGAAAAATTTCTCTTGATAAAAATTATATGTTTACTGTTGAAGATACCATTTACAATGAAACAGAGCAGGATATTGATATTTTTCCTTATGCGCTTATTAGCAGAAATTTGAAAGATTATGTTGCCCCAAGAACCGTTGTTCATGAAGGTATGAGTAGTGTTGTTGATAATACGCTTAAAGAATTTAAATATGCCGATTTTAAGAAGGATAAAAATAAAACGGCTGAAACAAAAGGTGGTTGGATAGGCTTTTCTGATCGGTATTGGTTTGCCTCTCTAATTTTAAATAACAAAGATAAGGCTCAGTTTGAATATAAAAATAATGACAATGATAATTTTCAGGTTGATTATTTGGGGGAACGGATAATTATTCCTGCTGGAAAAACAGAGCACTACACTTACCGTTTTTTTGCCGGAGCTAAAGAAATTAAGCTTTTAGATTCATATACTAAAAAGCATAACATTCCTAAGTTTGACTTGGCAGTTGACTTTGGATGGTATTACTTCTTAACAAAGCCATTTTTCTATATTTTAGATTTCTTATATAGTTTTTTGGGTAATATGGGTTGGGCTATTTTATTATTCGCGGCAATTTTAAGATTATGCATGTTTCCAATAGCCAATAAATCCTTTACCAGCATGGCTAAAATGAAAGCTTTGCAACCTAAAATCAGCGAAATTCGTGAGAAATATGGTAATAATCAAATGCTTATTCAGCAAGCTACCATGGAGTTGTATAAAAAAGAAAAAATTAACCCTGCGGCAGGATGTTTGCCTATGTTTATACAAATACCGGTATTTTTCTCATTGTATAAGGTATTAAACATTTCCATTGAAATCAGACATGCCCCGTTTATCGGGTGGATTCAGGATTTATCTGCACCTGATCCGCTAACGATATCTCAGCTATTGCATGTTTATGTACCAGGTATTTTAGATATCGGGTTATGGCCTATCTTTATGGGATTAACAATGTGGATGCAACAAAAGCTTAACCCTGCTCCAGCTAATAAAGATCAAGCTAAAATGTTTGCTTTAATGCCGGTTTTCTTTACTTTTATGCTAGGGCATTTTGCTTCCGGTTTGATCATTTATTGGACATTAAGTAATATTCTTTCCATTATCCAACAAAAAGCCATTATGCATAAAAACGGAGTAAAGTAATGACTGATAATACTCAAGATGAGGCTCAAGCATTACGTCTAAAAAAAGGAAAAGAATTTTTTAATAGACGTTGTGATTTCGTTTTGAGTGTTGCTCATTTGAAGCAGCTTCCGGCTGATGATTTGGTAGAGGTTGCTTTTGCCGGACGTTCTAACGTGGGTAAATCCAGTTTAATTAATGCCTTGTTTGGGCAAAAAAAACTGGCCAAAACATCATCCACACCGGGACGCACACAACAACTTAACTACTTTAACTTGGATAATAAGCTTTATCTGGTTGATTTGCCCGGATATGGCTTTGCTCAAGCCCCAAAAGAAATTGTTAAAAATTGGCAACAATTGATTAATACTTATCTAGTGGGAAGGGCAAACTTAAGGCGCGTTTTTTTGCTTATAGATTCTCGGCATGGTATTAAAAAAATTGATGAAGAAATTATGGATATGTTAGATAAAGCGGCTGTTACCTATCAGCTTGTACTTACTAAAATTGATAAAATTAATACCAAAGAGTTGGAAGAAATGCTTGTTAAAACAAAGAAACAAATAGAAAAGCATACAGCAGCTCATGTTCATATTTTAAAAACAAGTTCGGAAAAAAATCTTTATTTGGACGAATTAAAGGCTGAAATTGCCGATTTGGCGTTATCTTCCTTGTCTTAATGTTAAATTACCAGGCAAAGGGGTATTTCCTTTTTTACCTTTTTTAATATAGTCTGGTGTTTCCGGAGGTCGATTAGAAACTCTCCTTGTATTATCTGCTGGAACGGTTGCTCCTGAATTTATTCGATTTCTGGTAACAGAAGTTTGGGAAGGATTATTTCTTTGACTTGCTTGTTTGTTACGTTTTGCTTGTTGGTCACGGCACCTTGCAGCTGCATCTTTGCCTTTTTTC